>JAICLP010000202.1 GCA_025925475.1 Burkholderiales bacterium
CAAGAACTCAGCCGCGAGCGCCCGGAAGAGCAAGCGGCGTTAGTGTTAGTCAGTCAGACGCTGCCCGATTGCGCGCCCGTTTCGACGGCGACATGCAACGTTTCCTGATCATCCTCGGTCTTTTGATTCTGCTCGTCGGCGTCGCATGGCCGTGGATCGCGCGCCTCGGCCTCGGCCGCCTGCCGGGCGACATCAACATCGAGCGCGACGGCTGGTCGTTCCATTTTCCGATCGTGACGAGCATCGCGGTGTCGATCGTGCTGTCGCTGCTGATCTGGCTTTTCAGGAAGTAAACCGACTCAGGGTCAGAGAAAAATGAAAAAGGGGCCAGGCTCGAATTTCGCGGACAAGCGGCATGACACGCGCCGGCGGCGGCGCGAAATTCGAGCCTGGCCCCTTTTTCCTACCAAATTCGAGCCTCGCGAAATTCGAGCCTGGCCCCTTTTTCTCCGACCCTGATTACGGTGCCGGTTTGCCGATCTCGAAGCGGATGCCCTGCGCGAGCGGCAGGTCACGGCCCCAGTTGATCGTGTTCGTCTGGCGCCGCATGTACGCGCGCCACGCATCCGATCCCGATTCGCGGCCGCCGCCCGTCTCCTTCTCGCCGCCGAACGCGCCGCCGATTTCGGCGCCCGACGTGCCGATGTTGACGTTCGCGATGCCGCAGTCGCTGCCCGATGCGGCGAGGAATGCCTCGGCCGTTTGCAGGCTCTGCGTGAAAAGCGCTGACGACAGGCCCTGCCGCACGCCGTTGTTCTGCGCGATCGCGTCGTCGATCGTCTCGTACGCGAGCACATAGAGAATCGGTGCGAACGTCTCGCGCTGCACGAGCGGATGCCCATTGGAAAGGCCGGCCACGATCGCCGGCTCGACATGGAAGCCGTCGCCGTCGAGGACGCGGCCGCCGCACACGATCGTCGCGCCAGCGGCACGCGCTTCTTCGATCGCGCCGACGTAGTTGTCGACGGCCGCATGATCGATCAGCGGCCCCATCAGCGTCGACGCTTCCAGCGGATCGCCGATGCGCACCTGACGATAGGCATGGGCAAGGCGCGCGACGACCTCGTCGAAGCGCGTCCGATGCACGATCACGCGGCGCGTCGTCGTGCAGCGCTGGCCAGCCGTTCCGACGGCGCCGAATACGACCGCCGGCACGACGAGATCGAGGTTCGCATCGTCGGCGACGATCACCGCGTTGTTGCCGCCGCACTCGAGCAGCACCTTGCCGAAGCGTGCGCTAACGGAGCCTGCCACCTGCTGCCCGATGCGCGACGATCCGGTGAACGACACCAGCGCGACGCGCGCGTCGTCCGCGAGCGCGCGCCCCTGCGCATCGTCGCCAATCGCAAGCGCGAAGATCGGCGGCAACGCGAACTCGTCGACGACGCGCTCGGCCAGATGCGTCGCCGCCGTCGCCGTCAGCGGCGTCTTCGGTGACGGCTTCCAGACGACCGCATTGCCGCAAACGCACGCGAGCATGGCGTTCCACGACCAGACGGCCACGGGGAAATTGAATGCGGTGATCACACCGACGACGCCCAGCGGATGCCATTGCTCGTACATCCGATGCGCGGGCCGCTCGGAATGGAGCGACTTGCCGTACAGCATCCGCGACTGGCCGACGGCGAAATCAGCGATGTCGATCATTTCCTGCACTTCGCCGTCGCCCTCGGCTTTGATCTTGCCCGTCTCGAGCGACACCAGCGTGCCGAGCGCATCCTTGTGCTCGCGGAGCAGCTCCGCATACCGGCGCACCGCGCTGCCGCGCACCGGCGCCGGCGTGTCACGCCATGCGCGTGCGGCATCGACCGCATCGTTCATCAGCGCGTGGAAGTCGGCGGCACTCATCGTTGCCACCGTGCCGAGCGGGCGCGCGTTCGCCGGATTGAACGAGGTGATCGCCGGACCCTGTGCCGCTCGCACGAGCGGACGCCGCACCCCACCGTGACCGTCGACGACGAGGCCCAGCCGCTCGAGCACCGTCGCGGACCGCGGATCGATCGCGTTCATCGACACGTCGCGCGAATGCTGCCGGTTCATTGACAGAACGTTCCGGGACTCACGAACACTTCGCGCGTGATCGCCTTCGATTGCCTGACGTTGCCGACCGTGTACGCGAACGTCGCGTGATCGCCGTCGCTGAACGTGAACGTCGCGTTGCCGACCTGTGTGGCCACGACCTTCGCCGGGTCGAACGGGGTCGCGCCGAAGGCCGGACCGGTCGTGCGCATCAGCGGCCCCGAATAGACGCCCGGCGCGGTGTTCGCCGCCAGCACCGACAGCCAAAGCGGCGAACCATCGACGTCGTAAGTGAACCAGGTGCCGAAGATCTCGTTGCTTTGCTCGGTCAGGTTGATGCCCCAGCCCGACTCGATGCCGGCCGGTGCGGCCCACCAGAGATCCTGGTAGTTCGATGCGAGTGCTAAGTTCGGCTGTGCGCCGAATGCGCACGTGGGCGCGGTTCCGAAGAGCTCGCGCGCCAGCGTCTTCGCCTGCGCGACGCCGTTGACCGTATAGGCGAACTGCGCGGTGTTCGGATCGGTGAACGTGAGCGTTGCGTGGCCCACCGTTGCGTGCGTCACGGCGTTCGGATCGAACGGGGTCGCCGAGAAGGCCGGTCCGTGTGTCGTCAGCAGATCACCGGCGTAGGTGTTCGGGCCTGTCTTGCTCGCCGTCATCGCGAGCCACCATGCCTTGCCCGTCGCATCGTAGGTGAACCAGGTCGCGAAGATGATATCGCCCTGGTGCGCGAAGTTGATGCCCCAGCCCGACTCGGATCCGGCTGGCGACGCCCACCACAATCCCTGGTAATTCGGCGCAGCCGCCGTCACGCTGACCGCGGCGCGCACGGCGGCACTGGCGTCGAGAATGCCCGCGCCGCAGATATCGGTCGTGCAGTTCGATCCGTCGGGAAACGGCTTCGCCGTCGACTGAAGGATCGACACGATCTGGTCGAGCGACAACGACGGCGCGACCGACAGCATCAGCGAGATCGCAGCCGACACCATCGGCGCCGAGAAACTCGTGCCGCCCTCGCTGAAGGCCGCATCGTCCTGCGGTGTCGTCGTTCCCGTGTTCGACAGCACCAGCGTGCCCTGGGTCGGCACCTGCGGCACGAATGTACCGCCCGGCGCCGAGATCGTGATCCGCGCACCGAAATTGCTGTAGTTCGCAAGCTTGCCGGTGATCACCGTCGTCGATGCGACGGCGATGATGCCGGCACAACTGGCCGGCGAATGATTGGCGACGTCGTCCGATTCGTTGCCCGCTGCCGCGACGATCGCGCGCGTGGCGCCGTTCGCATAAACCGCCTGGATGAGCGGCGGGTAGTACGACGGGCATGCGCGATCGCCGCCAAGGCTGAGATTGATGACCTGCGCCGGATGCGGATTGGGCGGCGCACCGGGCACGTCCAGTCCCGCGGCCCACGCGATGCCGTCGACGATGTCGGAATCGAAGCCGCCGCATTTGCCGAGGACGCGTACCGGCAGGACCATCGCGTTCCAGTCGATGCCGGCCGTCCACTCGTCGTCGTTGGTGTTGGCCGCGATGACGCCGGCGACGCTCGTGCCGTGCCAGCTGCTGTTGCGCGCCTTGCACTGGTCGGTCGCCTCGCTCGCGAGCACCCAGTCGCCGGGATCGATCGCATCGGCGTCGCGCCCGTCGCCGTCGTTGGCCGCCGTCGGATCGCTGATCATGTCGTAGCCCGGCAGGAAGCGGCCGGCGAGCCCACCATGCGGCCGATAACCGGTGTCGACGACGGCGACGACGATCGAACTCGAGCCGTGCGTTGTTTGCCACGCCGAGAATGCGCTGATCGACGTGTTGTCGTTCGTCAGATAGCGCTGGCCCTGAAGGAACGGGTCGTTCACCGGCACGTCCTGCTCGATGTGCCGTCGCCGGTCGACGTCGACGAACTGGACGTCGGCATTCGCCTTCAGCGCGTCGATCGTCGCAGCAGGATCATTGCCCGGCGCGATGACGACATCCGCGCCGAGCGCCATCGATCGCACGTGCGCGAGCGCAACGCCGCTGTCGCTCGCGAGCTTCGCGATGAGCGCCTTCGGCGTCAACGCCGATTTCTCGCTTCCGTCCTTCAGCTTGACGATCAGCCGCGTGTCGGCGTGTGCGGATGTAGCGATCGCAAGCGCCGCGACGACGCCGATCGCGCGAATGTGACGTGCAAGCATCGTATGTCTCGTTGGCTGAGCGGCGCGAGGCGCGATCTCATTTTGCGGCGGCCGCGAAAGCCGACGACGTCGCGACAACGGCCGAGAACCGGATTGTGAAGGCTCGCATGTTCCGCCTCCGTGCGGTCCAACCGAACTTCGCTAAACGTCCAGGTTGCGCACGCCGAGCGCGTTCGTCTCGATGAACGCGCGCCGCGGCTCGACCTGCTCGCCCATCAGCGTCGAGAAGATTTCCTCGGAGCCGATCGCATCCTCGATCTGCACCTTGAGCAGGCGCCGCACGGCGGGATCCATCGTCGTCTCCCACAACTGCTCGGGATTCATTTCGCCGAGGCCCTTGTAGCGCTGGATCGCCACGCTGCCGCGCGCTTCGCCGAGCAGCCAGTCGAGCGCCTCCTTGAACGATTTCACCGCCTGCTGCTTGTCGCCGCGCTTGACGACGGCACCCGGGTAGATGAGATCTTGCAGCACGTCGGCCGCGCGGCGGATCTGCTCCGCGTCGCCGCTCGCGAGGAAATCGGCATCGATCGCAGTCGCATGCGGCGTGCCATGATGCGTGCGCACGACGACGATCCGATGCACCTCGTTCGTCGCGTCGTAGCGCGCCTCGGCGGTCACTTCGGGATCGTCGATCGCCGTTTGCAGCGCGGTCGCGCTGCGCCGCGCCGCCGATTCGCTCGCAAGGTCGAGACGCACGCCGTTCAGGATTGCGCGAAGCGCCGCGGAATCGACGACGCGCGCGAGCCGCTCGATCACCGCCTCGGCAAGCAGGTATTCGCGCGCGACGTCGCCGAGCGACTCGGCGGACAGCGGCGGACGTCCTTCGCCGGGCACGAGCTCGGCGCCCTTCAGCGCGACGCGCAACAGATGCTGCTTCAGCTCGTGATCGTCCTTCAGGTAGACGTCTTCGCCGCGGCCCTGCTTCGCCTTGTAGAGCGGGGGTTGCGCGATGTAGATGTGGCCCCGCTCGACGAGCTCGGGCATCTGCCGATAGAAGAACGTCAGCAGCAGCGTGCGGATGTGCGAGCCGTCGACGTCGGCGTCGGTCATGATGATGATGCGGTGATAGCGCAGCTTGTCGACGTTGAACGCGTCCTTGTCGTCCTTGTCGCCGTTGGAGGACCGCCCGAAGCCGGTGCCGAGCGCCGTGATCAGCGTGACGATTTCCTGCGACGAGACGAGCTTGTCGAAGCGCGCGCGCTCGACGTTCAGGATCTTGCCGCGCAGGGGCAGGATCGCCTGGAACTTGCGATCGCGCCCCTGCTTCGCGGAGCCGCCCGCGGAATCGCCCTCGACGAGGTAGATCTCGCAAAGCGCCGGATCGCGCTCCTGGCAGTCGGCGAGCTTGCCCGGCAGGCCCATGCCGTCGAGCACGCCCTTGCGGCGCGTGAGCTCGCGCGCCTTGCGCGCCGCTTCGCGCGCCCGCGCGGCCTCGACGATCTTCGTGCAGATGATCTTCGCGTCGGCGGGGTTTTCGAGCAGGAAGTCGGCGAGCGTCGCACCGACGATCTCCTGCACGATCGGCTGCACCTCGGAACTCACGAGCTTGTCCTTCGTCTGCGACGAGAACTTGGGCTCGGGCACTTTCACCGACAGCACGCACGTCAAGCCCTCGCGCATGTCGTCGCCGGTGGTCTCCACCTTCGCCTTCTTCGCGATCTCCTCCTTCTCGATGTAGCTGTTGAGCGTGCGCGTCATCGCCTGCCGCAGGCCCGTCAGGTGAGTGCCGCCGTCGCGCTGCGGGATGTTGTTCGTGAAACACTGCACCGACTCGGCGTACGAATCATTCCACTGCATGGCGACTTCGACCGTCACGCCGTCCTTCTCGCTCGTCGCGTGGAAGATCTTCGGATGCAGCACGCTCTTGCTGCGGTTCATGAACTCGACGAAGC
>JAICLP010000346.1 GCA_025925475.1 Burkholderiales bacterium
CATGTGGATGAAGCCGTTCAGCTGCCGCAGGATGTCGTTCGGGATGTGCCGCGACGTCCGCGTCTCGCCGTGCAGGAACACCGGGATCTCGGAATTGCGGAAACGGATCTCCTCGACAAACGCGCGGAGCTTCGCGAGCGCCTGCCGCGTCTCCTCCGGCGAGCCGGCGCCGAACTCCTCGTCGTCGATCGACAGGATGAACGCCGACGCGCGCGATTGCTGCTGCGCGAAGCTCGCGAGGTCGGTGTAGCTCGTCACGCCGACGACCTCCATCCCCTCGGACTCGATGGCCCGCGCGAGCGCGCGGATGCCGAGGCCGCTCGCGTTATCCGAGCGATAGTCCTCGTCGATGATGACGACCGGGAAGCGGAATTTCATCGTGGTCTCCAGGGCACCTGCGCGGCGCTGTGGTTCCTATGTAACGGCGCGCCCGCCAGAGTTCCAATCGCATTCGGTCAGTCGCGCAGGGCCGCCCCAAGCGACTGACTCGGCCCCCCGGGGGGCAGCGAGCGAGGCGAGCGTGGGGGGACTTTCCACACCCTAAAGAATGCCACGCTCGCGATACGGCGCGTGCAGCGCGATGCGGCGATAGCCGAGGCGCGCGAGATCGATCGTCTCGTAGCGTCCCCGGACGATCCGCTCGGCGATGGCGCGTCCGGCCGCCGGGGCGTGCATCATGCCGTGTCCAGAGAATCCTGCCACGACATGGAAGTTGTCGAGGCGTCCCTCGAAGCTGCCGATCACCGGATTGCCGTCGAGCTCGTTCTGCTCGTACAGGCCCGACCACGTCCGCTTGCAGCGGCACGCCTCGAACGCGGGAAAGCGTTGTGCGAGCGCCGGCCAGACGACGCGCTCGAAATAATCGTGGTCGACGTCGAAGTCGTAGCCGCGCGGCTCGTCGGAATTCACGAGGCCGCCCGAATACCCGCGTCCCTCGGGACGAAACGCGAGCCGCGCCGTGTCCTTCACGTACGGCAGCGGCTCGATCGCATTCGGGGTTTCGAAGTAGTGCTCGAAGCGGCGCAGCGGCTCGATCGGGAGCGGCATGCCGACCATCGCGGCAATCTCCTTCGCCCAGGCGCCCGCAGCATTGACGACATGATCGGTACGCAGCACCCGGCCCGATGCGAGTCGCACCGCGCGCGCGGCGGAAGCATCGTGGTCGATCGCGACGACGCGATCCTCGACGTAGTCGCAGCCCGATGCGCGCGCCTTGCGGCGCAGCGCCTGCAGCAGCCCGTTCGGGTCGCACCATCCGTCGTCGGGCGTCAGCACGCCGGCCGCGATGCCATCGAGATTCATCGACGCAAAGCGTGCACGCAGCGCATCGACGTCGAGCCACACCGCGTCGACGCCGTGCGCGCGCTGCTCGTCGCAGTTGCTGCGCAGGACACCAACGTCGGCATGGCCGACGATGAACAGGTATCCGCCCTGCCGCCACTCGACATGCGCAGGCTCGCCGTCCACCGCGAGCGCCTCGTCGGCACCGGCGATGAACGGGATGCTGAAATTCGACATCTCGATGTTCTCGGGACACGAGAACTGACGCCGTGCGCCGCCCGATGCGCGCAGCGTCGAGGCGAATTCATAGGTGCCGTCGGGCTCGATCACGACGACGTCGGCCGCCGGCGCGAGCGATTTCAGGAAATACGCAACCGATGAGCCGACGACCGCACCGCCGACGATCGCCACGTCGCAGCCCGTGCGGGTGAAGCGTGCGGTTTCGCCAACCATCATGGGCGCGCATTGTGCGCCATGCGGCCGTCTGCCGCACCACCATCCGCAACGTCGTCGACGGGCACCGGCGCAGCGGTCGGGTACCATCGGGCTTGCGAGCCGCACGACGTGCAGAGCGCGGCCTCTTCCCGGAACGGCGCCCCTCCCGAACCCAGACTTTTCGCCATGGCCCTCAATCTCTTCAGCCGGCTGATGCCGCCCGAAAAGAGCTTCACGAGCCTGTTCTGTGCACAAGCCGATTGCATCGTCGACGCCGCGCAGGAACTGCGCGACATGGTGGGCCAGCGGCAGGTGGGGATCGAGGCGCATATCGCGTCGATTCGCGCGATCGAGACGAAGTCCGACGCCGTCGTGCGCCAGATCTTCGTCTCGGCGAACCGCACGTTCAACGCGCCGATCGACCGCGAGGACATCCTCGTGCTCGCGCACGAGCTCGACGACGTCGTCGACTTGATCGAGGACACGGCCAAGGGCATCCAGCGCTACAAACTCTCGACGTTCTCGCAGGAGATGCAGACGATGGTGAGCGCCGTCGTCGAAAGCGCCGAGCTTCTGAAGAAGGCGATGCCGCACCTCGATTCGATCACGCGCGACTATCGCGACATCTACGCGATCTGCCAGCGGATCGGGCAGATCGAGGAGCAGGCGGACGAATCGTTCGACGCGGCGCTGGCGCGCATTCGCAGCGATCTCGGCGCTGCGCGCCTCGATACGATCGGATACCTCGACCAGAAGGAACTCTTCGAATGGATCGAGCGCGTCGTCGACAAGTGCGACGACGTCGCGAACCAGATCCAGCAGATCACCGCGAAGCACGTATAAGCGCAGCCGATGGAGAGCATCGGCCACGTCTTCGTCTTCGCGCTGGTCGCGATTGCGCTGCTGTTCGATTTCATGAACGGGCTGCACGACGCGGCCAACTCGATCGCCACCGTCGTGTCGACGCGCGTGCTGAGCCCGCGCATCGCGGTGGCGTGGGCCGCGTTCTTCAACTTCGCCGCGTTCGCGGTCTTCGGCCTGCATGTCGCCAATACGCTCGGCACGGGCATCATCGAGGCCAACGCAATCGATGTCCACGTGATCCTTGGCGCGCTCGTCGGTGCGATCATCTGGAACGCGATCACGTGGGCGTGGGGCTTGCCGTCGTCCAGCAGCCACGCGCTGATCGGCGGCCTTGTCGGCGCCGGCGTTGCGAAGGCCGGTTTCGGTGCGATCGTCTTCTCCGGACTCGGCAAGACGGCGCTCGGCATCGTGTTCTCGCCGCTGCTCGGCTTCGCGCTCGCGCAGTTGATCGCGGTCATCGTCGCGTGGGTCCACCGCCGGTCGACGCCGTTCGCGGTCGATCGCCACTTCCGGATCATGCAGCTCGTCTCGGCCGGCGCCTACTCGCTCGGCCACGGCGGCAACGACGCGCAGAAGACGATGGGCATCATCGCCGTGCTCCTGTTCTCGCAGGGGATGCTCGGCGGCGAGTTCCACGTGCCGTTCTGGGTCGTCATCAGCTGCCAGCTCGCGATGGCGCTCGGCACGCTGATGGGCGGCTGGCGCATCGTGCATACGATGGGCTCGCGCATCACGCATCTGAAGCCGATCCAGGGCTTCTGCGC
>JAICLP010000307.1 GCA_025925475.1 Burkholderiales bacterium
ACTGGAACGGTGTCGGCACCATCGCCGCCGGCCCCGACGAGACAAGGCGCGCGGAGGAGGCGTGGTCCGGCACCGAGTGGGAGCCGCGCCGGAATCCGGAGCACGAGCAGGTGGCGACTGCGCTCGTGCAGCTCGCTCGCCGCGTGCGCGCCGGCGAAGTGAAGGTCGAGCTGCCTGCCAACGCGACCGTCGAAGCGTCGCTCGCGGCGGTGCTCGCGGCGCTGCTGGCAGAAGAAGAGCGCTAGCGGGCGTTCCGACGCGCCGTCAGGTCCTGGCGCACGCCGAATCCGTGCTGTTCGAGCGCGGTGACGATTGCGCGCACGTGATCGCCGCCGCGCGTTTCGAGCTGCATCACGATCTCGACGTCGCGGACCGAGATGTCGGCGAACGCTCTGCGGTGGGACAGCTCGAGGACGTTGGCCCCCTCCGCCGCCACGAGCGCGGTCACGTGCGCGAGGTTGCCCGGGCGGTCCGGTACCGTCACGGCGAGCATCGCCACCCGACCGTCGGCGACGAGTCCACGCGCGATGATCCGCTCGACCATGGTGACGTCGATGTTGCCGCCGGACAGCACCATCGCCGTCGTGTCACCAGCGCCGAGTGGGAGCTTGCCCGCGAGCAGCGCGGCGAGCGGTACTGCACCCGCCCCCTCCGCGAGGACCTTCTCGCGCTCGAGCAGCAGGTGGATGGCCATGGCGATCTCGTCCTCCTCCACGCTCACGATGTCATCGACATAGCGCTCGATGAGCGGGAAGGTGCGCTCGCCCACGCGCTTGACGGCGATGCCGTCGGCCAGCGTGTCCGCCGACTCGAGCTTCACGATGTGGCCGGCTCGGCGGGATTCGAGTGCAGACGGTGCGGCCGCCGCCTCGACGCCAAAGATTCTGACGTCGGGACGCTGCTCCCTGATCGCGATTGCGATGCCCGAGATGAGCCCACCACCACCGATCGGCACGACCACGGCGCCGACGTCTGGGAGCTGCTCGAGGATCTCGAGACCGACCGTCCCCTGGCCGGCGATGACGCGCTCGTCGTCGAAGGCGTGGATCAGGATGCGTGACTCGTCCCGCTCGAGGCGTCGCGCCTCCGTCATCGCATCGTCGAGCGTTGCGCCATGGAATCGGACGTCGGTGCCCAGGCGGCGCGTGTTCGCTACCTTGATCAGAGGAGTGTGCTCGGGCATCACGACCTGGACCGGGATGCCGAGCCGCCCGCCGTGATATGCTATGGCCTGCGCGTGATTCCCCGCGCTCGCGGTGACGATGCCACGTTTGCGCTCTTCGGCCGTGAGCGCGAGCAGTCGGTTCAGTGCGCCCCGGTCCTTGAACGACCCCGTGCGCTGCAGACTCTCGAGCTTGAGAAAGAGCGGGGCAGGCACGCGATCGCGGAGCGCGAGCGCCGGGACGAGCGGCGTGCGCACAGCCGCGTCTCTGATGCGCTCGCGGGCGGCCTCGATGTCGGCGCGTGTGGGCATTCCTGAGTATAGGCGCAGCGCTGTGCGCGCGCAGCGGCCGCGCGAATGTGGAAGGGGGCGGATCCTCATCCGGAGCGAAAGCCGTTAATTTCGGCGGTACAATCGCCCCCGTAGCTCAGGTGGATAGAGCAGCGGTTTCCTAAACCGTTGGCCGGGTGTTCGAGTCACCCCGGGGGCACCTTCTCCTCGTAGGACCGGGCGTCGCGATCGGACGTCCGCCTGGCGGCGGAGCCACTTCACGGCGCCGACGCTTCTCTTTGCGGCGCAAGAACTTGCGGCGCGTGACCTGCGATGTCGCCTCGGCATGAGCGAGCAGAGCAGCGACCCGAAATCTCTCCCCGCGCACGAGCTCGTCGAGAGCGATGAGCTCCCACGAATCGTCCCAGGAAGCGCCGAGCGGGGCGAGGTCGAGATCGTCAGCGAGGAGCTGATCTGGGGGAACGACGCCGTCAGGTTCTTCAAGGACCACGTGCGCTATCCCGCGACGAAGGACGGCAAGCATGTCGAGGACGACGTCTTTCGGCTGACGGATGCAGCGGGGAAGGTGAACGGCGTCATCACCATCCCGATCACGGACGACGATCGGATCATCCTCGTGCGACAATTCCGACACCCCGTCCGGATGTGGATGCTCGAGCTTCCACGCGGCGGCCGGAAGCCCGGCGAGTCGCCCGAGAGCGCCGCCGCGCGCGAGATCCACGAGGAGATCGGCCGCGGGTGCACCGTCGTGCAGTCGCTCGGCCGCGTGGCGCCGGATTCCGGACAGCTGAGCTCGATCCCGCACATCCTCGCCGCGCGCGTGCACAGGGACGGCGCGCCCGAGCGCGAGGAGACGGAGACGATCGATCGCACGGTCGCGATGCCGTATGCCGTCCTGCGCTCGGCGTGCGAGCGCGGGGAGATCCTGGACGGCTACACGCTGGCGGCGGTGATGCGGCTCGCACCGCTGCTCCACGATGGGCGCATCCTGCTCGACGGCGAGCGGTCGGGGCGAGGCTGATCGGAGGCATGGATCTGGCGCGACCCGAGGACACACGATCAGGGGGCGCGATGACAGACGACAAGCGGAACGAGGACGAAGGCTCGAGTGCCGACGGACCGAGCGCGGGAAGCACGCCGCCGTTCCGGGAGAGCGGGAGCGGCACGAGCTACGATCCGGACGCGAGCTGGGCTGCGGAGCGCGAGCGGAACGGCGCCTCCGGTGGTGCCGCAGGAATGGAAGGCGCGCCGAGTGGCGCGGGCGACGGCGGCTTTGGTCCCGAAGGAGATTTCACCGGGGCGAGCGGGAAACGCGCCGCCGACGTCCTGGGCCAGGTCAACGGCGACAATAGCGGGCTCGTGAAGGAAGCGCAGGAGCGAGGTCCGCGAAAAGCCGACCGCCGCTTCACTGGCGGCGAAGGTGTCGACGAGCCCGACACGAAGCGGAGCTGAACAGCAGAGATGTGAGGGAGTGCCCCGAGCCGGCTGTTGCCGGCTCGGGCGGAATCGGCTGAGCGGCGGGTTAGTTGTGCGTCTTGATGTCGAAGCCGGTCTGCGGCTTGGCGACCGTCGACGACGACTCGCTGGCGATGATGTGAGTCGGGCGAACGACGAGCTTGCTCGCGCCGTTGAGCACGTAGAATGTCTCGACGGCGCAGTCGACCAGCGAGAGCCGCTCCGTAGCGCTCCTTCCGGGGATCGTCAGGACGATCTCGCGGATGTTCTGGTGCTGCTTCTGCGCTTGTGTCATCGTCGAGGCAAAGGCGGTCGAGACGGTGCCCGGGCCGGCGAAGCTGATGGTGACGCCGGCGTCGCTGGCGGGTGCGGCGATCGATCCAGCGCGCGGGACGCGCATCGGCCCGGACCCCCAGGCGACGGAATCGACAGGCATCGAAGACGCCGCACCGGACGCCGGACGAACGGCGATCGTCGCCCCCGAGCCCTGGGCGCGTGCAGCAGACACAGCGCTCATGAGGAGAGCGGCCGACAGGAGTGCGCGTGACGGTCGAGAGATACGGGTCATGAGTCTTCGGTTGATCGTGACATGACGGGTGGCCATTGCGCGCCATGAGAGGCGGCGCGCGATCGTGGGCTCAACCATATGACGTGGCGTCACCGCGAACTCATCTCGTCAACCCGTTGTGGCGCAAGCGCTTGGGCGACTGATTTTCACCTGCCTTCCGCCGGGCGGACGCCTCTGGCGGGAGGATGCGTGCAGACGGCGGTTGCGGCTGGCCCTCGAGCCGCCTAGAATCGCATCAGGCGTGAGCCGCCCGGTCGCGACGGCCGATAACATGTAAACTGGAGTGGGGATGGCAGACAATTCCACCGCGGCCTTCGGCGGGGACATCGGCGAGCAGCGGTTCAGCGAGTTCTGGGATCGGCACCGGCAGCACCTGGCCTGGGTGGGGCTCGTCATCATCGTCGCGCTCGCGGGGGTCTGGTTCTACATGCGCTCGCAGTCGCTCAAGCAGGAGCACGCGGAGACGGCCTTCCAGCAGGCGATCGTCAGCGTCCAGTCGGGTAATATCCCGCTC
>JAICLP010000103.1 GCA_025925475.1 Burkholderiales bacterium
CGTTGCGGCATGGCCTGCACGCGGGAAGTGCAGGCTTCCGGTCGCAACCCACGTCGCGTCCGCGCAGCGGCCGGGTGTGCCGCCACCGAGAAGCGCGCCGGCAAGCGCAAGCAGTGCACAAACGTGGGAAGCGCGGATCGACCCAATCGAATCGAACCGGATCGAAGTCTTCATCACGGACAGCTCAGTCCGAGGGGTTGAGTCAGGCGCGTGAGCTTCATGCCGCCGCTCGTTCCATACCCGTACACGGAATCGAACGCGACCCAGCCGTGATTGCAATCGGTGAAGAAGAACTGCAGGCTGCCCCATCGGTTGGCCTTGATCTGTCCCGGGTCGAAGTTCGGAATCCATCGGCCGCCGGTCGGCACCGCGACGTCGGCGATATTCGCGGTGTCATTGAGATAAGTACCGACGCCGGTAAACCATGACTGCTGGGAACCGTCGGGCGTGAAGGTGAACCATGCCGCGAGGAACCGGCTTCCGGGCAACACTTCGACGAAGAGTCCGTGACCGCTTTGATCGGGGTCGTACCAGGAACCGGTCATTCCGGGGCCGATCGCGAAAGCCGGCGACGCCTGCACGATGATCGCGCCGTACGCCTTGCTCGCCTCGTCGTGATAGCTGACGATCCCCGGCTTGTCGAATGTCAGCGTGAACTGCCAGTGCGATTGGTAGTCGCGCGGCGTGCCGTCGCCGCCTTTGCCGTCGCAGCCGAGGGCGCACCGAAAGGATCCGTCGTCGGCGACAACGTTGTGCGGCCCCGTGTTGAAAAAATCGGCATAGACGTAAAAAGTCACGCTGTCGCCGACGGCAATCGGCAGCGTGAGCGGGTCGAAGCACGCCGGCGGCTGGCCGATATTCTCATCGCAGTCGTCGCCAATCGAAACGTAATGCTCGGTGGCTTGCGCCGAGTTGATCCAAAGCACCAGCGGTACGAGCAGCCATAGAAACTTTCCCACGATCGTCTCCCTTCGACCTGACGGCGCGCAGCTTCACGCTGCGCGCGTCGCGCGTAAATCCATTTCCGACGGATTTGCGCGTCGACCGATGAAGTCGAGCCGCGAACCGACGAGGGAGCGCCGGTTACTTGAATGCGTACGACAGCCGAACGTAGTACGTGCGTCCGGCAGGGTCGGCGTACGTCGGGTCGTAGCCGACCTGGCGCGTGAACGGCTGGTCCGAGAACGGCGGCGCGCGATCGAAGAGGTTGTGGATGCCAAGTGCGATCGTCGCGTCACAGGACGCCGCGTAGCGTGCCTCGACGTCCCAGATGTCGTAGTCGCCCACGCGCCGCGGAGGAACCGAAAGCGGAGCGCCGGCTCGATCGACGTTCGCGTCGACGTAGCCTGATTGGTAGGTATCGGCGAGCGTGGCGCCGAAGGGGGGATGCTCCCAGTCGAGTGCCGCATGATGCTTCCACCGCGGCACCGGGCCGTTGATGGCCGCGACCTTGCGCCCGAGCGTCGACGCGTCGTGAATGCCATCGAGCTGCTCGTCCCAGCTCAGCACATAGCTGCCGTCGAAGCGGAAGACGAAGGCGCCGATCCGCGGAACCGTCGCGTTCCAGTGTGCCCCCACGTCCACCCCGGACGTGCGCAGATCGCCGAGATTCTGCTCGTTCAGCAGGGCCATCTCGATCGGACCGGGCAGCGCAGGAAAATTCGGATCGACCGGGCCGCGCACGATGTTCGTCTGCGCATAGCGGTCGAAATTCGCAAAGACCACCGCCGCGTTGAGCGTGCCGATCACGTCGCGCTCGTCGATCTTCCAGTAGTCGACGGTAAGCGATAGCCCGCGGATCGGCTCCCACGCGATGCCCGCATTGACCTGTTCCGAGTTTTCGGGTCCGAGGTTGCGATTCCCGCCCGCAGCCGACGCAAAGGCTTGGCCGAACTGCCCCGGGCAATCCGAGGGAAGGCCGGTGATCGGACAGCGCACCGGATCCTGGAGGCTCGCGCCGAAGACCGCGCCTTGTGTCAACGGCGTGAACAGGTCGTACAGCGTCGGCGCACGAAAGCCGGTACCCCACGAGGCGCGCAGCAATAGCGTTCGTACCGGCTGCCAGCGAAGCGCGACCTTCGGGTTCGTCGTTCCTCCGAAATCGGAATAGCGATCGTAGCGTGCGGCAATCTGCGCCTCGACGTCGCGCGCAAGCGGAACGATGCCCTCGACGAACGCTGCGCCGACGGTTCGGGCGCCTCCAGCGGATTGCTGGCTGCCGCCGACACCGAGAACGTCGCCCGACGTGAATACCGGTGAATAGGCATTGTCGAGCCGTTCGCGCCGCCATTCGGCGCCGACCGCGATCGACAGCGGTCCTTGTGGCAACACGTAGAAATCGTTCGATGCCTTCGCGTCGATCGCGATCGTGCTTGCTCTTGCGTGGTGCACGTCGTCGGTGATCTGCGTGCTCGCGAGCAACGCATCACCGTCCGGTGCCGATGGCCCGAACGGATCGATGAGGCCGGTCGCGAATGCGGGGACGAAACGCGCCTGCGAGACGTAACCGCTGACGAAGCGGTCGGTCTGCCGGTTCTCGCTGTAGGTAATCGCCGAACTGTATCGCCACGAATGAAAGACACCCTCGGCGCCCGCGGCGACGCGCAATGCGGTACCGCTGGTAGCGCTTGTCTGCGGTCCCAATTCCTCGCTGCGGAAGCGCAGGTTGAGGTCACCGGAGATCCCGTTCGCAGAGGCGAACGCTGCGGGATAGTAAGGGCCGCTGGCCGGATAGAGCACCGGCTGTGAGCTCGCGCCGGGTCCTTGGAAGATCGACGCGGGTGAATCGCTGTAGGTGAATCGGTCCTGTGCGTACGTCGCCTCGGCGAACAGCTGCGTATCGGCATCGAGCTGGAACGTCGCACGAGCGAGGATGTCGCTGCGCTCGGTCGACGGCACGATGTCGATCGTGCTCGTGAAGTCGTAACCGCAGAATGGCGCCCTGGACAGGAAGCCGGTGATGTTGATCGGAATCGCCGCGGGCGGCGCGCAGCCCGTTGCATACGAGGGACTGGTGAGCACACCGGGGCGCAGCTGAATGTTCGCCGGAAACGACGCGCCGCTCAGCAGCAACAGCCCTTCCGACGGAATGTAGCCGGTGCGTGCGAACGGGCGATCGATCGCATGCAAGGCGTCGCTCTTGCGATAGCTGACCGTTGCGAAGGCGTTGAAACGATCGATCGGCAGCGCACCGTAGCCCGCCGACAGCGTCGCCTGACGGGCGTCGTCGCCTCCGTGCCCGGTCCACGCCCCGTACATGGTGCCCTCGAATCCCTGGAAGTCCTTGCGCAGGATGAAGTTGATGACGCCCGCGATCGCGTCGGCGCCGTAGATCGCCGAGGCACCGTCCTTGAGAATTTCGATGCGGTCGACCGCGGACAGCGGCATCGTATTGAGGTCGACGGCACCGCCGTCGAACGCATAGTTCGCCACGCGCCGGCCGTTCAGCAGTACGAGCGTCGAACCGTCGCCGATGCCGCGCAGGTTGGCGCTTGCAAGCCCGGGCCGAACGAGGTTGCCGATCGCGAGCTGATCGTTGAAGCCGAGGACGTTCGCGGAAAGCGTGCTCAGCAGCTCGGGGACCGTCGTTGCGCCGCCGTGGAGAATGTCGTCGTGCGTCAGGACCTGCACGGGCAGCGCGGATTCGGTCTCGGGCCGCGGAATGTTCGAGCCCGTCACTTCGATCGTTACCGGAGCGCGCCCTTGTGACTCGGACTGTTGCGCAAGCGCCGGGGACGCCACGCCGCCGAGGAGCGCCACCGAACCGATGACTGCGCTGACGCGTGCCACGCTAGAGTCTGTCAACGCTATGGGCGCAATGCGAATGAGTGGCATGGGCCGCCAATCAAGGCGGACGAAGACGTGCAGCGCGCGATCATGCACACGTGGTCGATACCACGCAAGAAGCCAGCCCCGACATCCGACGAAACGGCCGATTTGGCGCGCGAGGCCCGCGCTTCCATCGACGGGCTTGCAGCGTCTCGTTGCCGCGCCGCACGGCCGGGACCATGTCGAACGCGCAAAATCGCGCCTCTGGCGGCCGATCTGGTCGCACCCATCACGCATTCGTCGGAATATCCGTCTGCCGCCGGATACACGCGCGTAGACTCCACTCGCCTGCGAGTCTCGCCCGCGAGACGTTCGGGCCACGGAGGTCGCGTTGAGCGTTGCTCGTTCACCCGCGCGCGTCGAACCCGTCAAGGCGCTGATCGCCGAGGACGAGGCGACGCTTGCCGACGAGCTCCGCGAGGTGTTGTGCGCACTGTGGCCCGAACTGTCGATCTGCGCCGTGGCCGCGAATGGCTTCGAGGCATTGCAGGCGTTGGAGCAGCATGCGCCGAACGTCGTGTTCCTCGACATTCAAATGCCGGGCATGACCGGCCTGGAGGTCGCGAAGCGCGCAAGCGGAAAGAGTCACGTCGTCTTCGTGACCGCCTACGACAACTACGCCCTCGCAGCCTTCGAGCAGGGCGCCGTCGACTACGTGATGAAGCCGTTCGACGCGACGCGGCTCGCCGGCACGGTCGAGCGCCTGAAGGCGCGAATCGGCTCCGTGCCCGCGAATCTCGAATCGCTGCTGAAGGCGCTCTCCGAGAAGCTGGATGATGGGCGACGGTACGTTCGCTGGATAACGGCGTCGCACGGTTCGGAGCTGCGACTCATCACCATCGAGGATGTCTGCTACTTCCAGGCGGACAACAAGTACACGCGGGTCGTGACCGCCGAAAGGGAATCGCTGATCCTGCGCACCATCAAGGATCTCGGCGATGCGCTCGACCCGTCGACGTTCTGGCAGATCCATCGCGGCACGATCGTCAACATCCGTCACGTCTGTGGCATTTCGCGCGATTATCGGGGTCGGCTTCTGTTGCGACTGAAGCAGCGGCAGGAGATCCTGCCGGTGAGTGCGCCTTACGCGCACCTGTTCAGGCAGATGTAGCCATGCCCCCGGGCGCTTTCCAGACGGCCGACGCGGTCCTCGTATCGCCGCACCCGGCAACGCCGCCGCTCGAAAGTCTGCGCCGCGCCGTTACGCGTTCGCTCGCGAGGCTGACGTGGCAAAAGCTTCTTTGGACCTGCGCATTTTGTATGGCTTACGGCGTGCTGCTCGCCCGCGGCCCCCAAGGCGGCGCGCCGCAATCGGTGCTCGCCTGGCTAGGCGGAGTCACCGCTGCGCTGTCGTTCTTCATTCCTCCGCTCGTCGCGGTCAGCCTCGTCGCGCCGTTTGCGCCGAGACGGATCGTGCCGAGAACGGTCGTCCTGATGCTCGTCGTGGCAGCCGGTGTAGCAGCCGGCTATCGACTTTTCGCAGGGCTCGGAGCGATCGCTGCGAGCCTGCACATCGAGACGCTGCGACATGTCGGCTCGCCGCTTCCTTTGCTGCTGATGGCGTGGATCGGGCTGGCCATTCATTTATTCAGGGAGCGTGAGGAGGCCGCCGAGCAGGCGCTTCACGACGAGGTCGAGCGCAAGCTCACGCTGGAGCGCCAGACGTCCGAAGCGCAACTGCAGGTGCTGCAATCGCAGATCGAACCGCATTTCCTGTTCAACTCGCTCGCCCACGTTCGGCGCCTTTACCAGACCGATCCGGCGGCCGGGCGCGCGATGCTGCGGTACCTGTCGAGGTACCTTGGCGCGGCCGAACCGGTGATTCGGGAACGCGGGATCGCGCTTCGGCAGGACCTCGAGCTTGCCGTCGCCTATCTCAATATCCAGCGAATTCGAATGGGCGCGCGCCTTTCGTTCGAAATCGACGTGCCCGATTCGCTTCGTGCAACCCGCGTCCCGCCGATGATGCTGACGACGCTGGTCGAGAACGCGATCAAGCACGGGTTGTCGCCGCTGCCCGAAGGCGGACTCGTACGCATTGCCGCCGATGCCGAGGCAGGTTTCGTGCGCATCGTGGTTTCGGACAACGGCCAGGGATTTCAGGCAAATCTCGGTAGCGGAGTGGGGCTCGCGAACGTCCAGGCGCGGCTCGCGATGCTTCACGCCGATGGCGCAAGCCTGTCGCTGTCCCAGGGAACACCGCGCGGCATCAGGGCGACCGTCGTCGTGCCGTCGCGTCCTCGAGAGAAATGACGACCGTGGCGACTTCGCTGCAACGGGCGGTTTTGGCATCCGCCTCGTGCGTCGTCGCGGCCTGGCGAGCGATGACGCCGAAGCACATTGTCTATACGGCGTTGTTCGGTCTCGCGTGGGGACTGTTCGTCATCGTGATGGCGACCTCGTTCCTGGCGCGCTTCCAGCTGCAGCCGTCGGTGAACGCGATCCTGTCGATGCAGTTCAACGGCTTCGCCGTCCTGTTTGCGGTCCTGGTCGCCGACCAGGTGTCACCCCCGGCGCATCGCCGGCATTGGCCCTATGTCGTCGCAGTCACCGTCGGTGTCGTCGTGGGCAGCCTCCTCGTTAGTTTCCTCACTCAGCGTGTGCTGGGTTTCGCGGTCGGCAGCACATACCGCGCGAGCGGGCCCGACGAGCAATTGCGCGCATTCTTCTTCCGGCACGCGTCGCATGCGTTCGTCGTTTTCGGCCTGGTGACCTGCGTCTATGTTTCGCACCGCTGGGCGGCTCACCGGACCGGTGTGCTGCGCGCCATTCAGCTCGACCACGCCGAGATGGAAAAGCGATTGCTCGAATCCCGGCTGGCGGCAATGCAGGCGCAGGTGGAACCGGGGTTTCTCAGGCAGACGCTCGAAGGCGTTGCGCGCATGTACGAGACCGACGCCAGGAACGCCGATCTCATGCTGCGCGACTTGATCGTTTACCTGCGCGCAGCCATTCCGAGGGTTCGCCAACCCGTCTCGACCGTCGCGCAGGAGATCGAGCTCGCGGAAGCCTACCTGAACACGCTCGGATGCGCTCGCGGCGTTCGACTGATGCGACGCGAGAACCGAACTCGAATCGTCGACAACGCCCGGATGCCATCGATGATCCTGCTGCCGCTGCTGAATCGCGCGCGGGCGCGTCACGTCGACGATGCCGGGGATTCGCTGGCGATCGACGCGGCCGTACGCGACGATCGCCTTTGCCTGACGATCTGCGATTGCCGCGACGGGTTCGCGAACGACGTTGCGGGTGATGTCGACCTGGCGCGGATTCGCGAGCGTCTGGCAGTGCTCTACGGCAATCGCGCGCGGTTACAGCTGCGCACCAGGGCCGGCCAATCCGAGGCGGTGCTCGAGATTCCCTACGAGACCGCGGTGGACGCGATGGCGTGAGCCGCGCTGTCCGAAATGTCGCGACACTGGGCGATGCCTGACAGGGTATCCTTCGTGGCCGAAACGACGGAAGCCGGCGAGAACGAGATCGATGTACCGGGCGATTGCGATCGTCATCGCGAGCTGCACGCTCGGTGCAATGGCCGGGCATGCAAACCCGCTCGACGTGCGCGCGCTCGCCGCGAGTTGCGCAAGCTGTCACCCGCCGGCGGCATCGTTACCGGTGCCGCTCGAGGGTCAGCCGCGCGAGATGCTCGCTTCGAGGCTGCACGGCTTTCGTGACGGCTCGCTGCACGGCACGGTGATGCCGCAGATCGCGAAGGGCTACACGATCGACGAGCTCGACGCACTGGCCGACTACTTCGCGCAAGCGCGCGCACGTTGAGCGCCGACGTCGGCAGGCGGTGCGCGCTCCGCACGATCGGAAGCGCCCCGCTGCTTGCGCTGCCCGGCTGCTCGCCGATACCGGCAAGCCGGGCGAAGCGCCGGATCGTCGTGGTCGGCGGTGGCTTCGGCGGGGCGACGGCCGCGCGATATGCCGCAATGTGGGGAGGCGACAGCGTCGACGTGACGCTGGTCGAGCGTGACGACGCGTTCGTCTCGTGCCCGCTGTCGAATCTCGTGCTTGCCGGCAGCCGCACACTCGCCGATATTACCGTCGGCTACGACGCGTTGGCGCGGCGAGGCGTGCGTGTCATTCACGATTCGGCCGTCGCCGTGGATCCCGAGCGCCAACGCGTGCGGCTTGCGCGCGGCGACGATCTTCGTTACGACCGGCTGATTCTCTCGCCCGGCATCGATTTCTTCTACGATCGCATCGCGGGCCTCGATACGCGCGAGGCGCGCGAGCGGTTTCCGCACGCGTGGCGTGCGGGACCGCAAACCGTCTCGCTGCGCCGTCAGCTCGAGGCGATGCGCGACGGCGGCGTGTTTGCGATCTCGATTCCGCGCGCGCCGTATCGATGCCCACCGGCGCCGTACGAGCGCGCCTGCCAGGTCGCGTGGTACCTCAAGCGCGCGAAGCCTTCGAGCAAGGTGCTGATCCTCGACGGCAACGAGGACGTGCAATCGGAGAAGGCGCTGTTCGCGAAGGCGTGGAACGACGACTACCGCGGCATCGTCGAGTACCGCCCCGACTGCGTGCTTACCGGGATCGATGCCGCGACACGCACGATGCGCTTCGAAGTGGCCGAAGACGTCACCGCCGACGTGATCAACATCATCCCGCCGCACGGCGCTGGCGACATCGCGCGAAGCGCGGGCGTCGTCACGGCGAACGGCCAGTGGTGCGAGGTCCATTTCCTGACGTTCGAGTCGGTGAAGGTGCCGGGCATTCACGTACTCGGCGACGCGATACAGGTGGCGCCGCTGATGCCGAAGTCAGGACACATGGCGAATCAGCACGGAAAGGTCGCCGCAGCGGCGGCGCTTGCCGCGCTTGCCGAGCAGCCGGTGAATGCGTCACCGGTGCTGAACAACGTCTGCTACAGCTTCATCAACGATCGCGAAGCAGCACACATCGTCTCCGTGCATCGCTACGACGCGACGCAGCAGACATTCGTCAGCGTGCCCGAGGCGAGAGGTGTGTCGGAAGAAAAGAGCGCGCTCGACGGCGATTACGGCTTCGCATGGGCTCGCGCCATCTGGACCGATATGCTCGGCTGAAAACCAATTGGGGTCAGAAACCAAAAATGGGGTCAGAGACGAATCCCGGTCCGGAAATTCGTCTCTGACCCCATTTTGGGGTGCGGTCGGTCTTAGGCCGGTTCCGCTTCCTTCGCGGCGGGCGTCGCCGGCTCCTCGAACACGAGCTTGATCTTCCCGTCGCCGTCGAGGTCGATCGTGACCTTGCCGCCATTCACGAGGCGACCGAACAACAGCTCGTCGGCGAGCGCCTTGCGGATCGTGTCCTGAATGAGGCGCGACATCGGCCGCGCGCCCATCTGCGGATCGAAGCCCTTGCGCGCCAGAAATTCCCGCAGCGGCTGCGTGAACGTCGGGTCGACCTTCTTCTCGTGCAGCTGCGACTCGAGCTCGACCAGGAACTTGTCGACGACGCGCAGGATGATGTCGTGATCGAGCGCCGCGAACGAGATCGTCGCGTCGAGACGGTTGCGGAACTCGGGCGTGAACATGCGCTTGATTTCCGCCATCTCGTCGCCCGCCTGCTTCTCGGTCGCGAAGCCGATCGTGTGGCGCGCGAGCTCGCCCGCGCCCGCATTCGTCGTCATGATGATGATGACGTTGCGGAAGTCGGCCTTGCGCCCGTTGTTGTCGGTGAGCGTCCCGTGGTCCATCACCTGCAGCAGGATGTTGAAGATGTCCGGGTGCGCCTTCTCGATCTCGTCGAGCAAAAGCACGCTGTACGGATGCTTCGTGATCCCTTCGGTCAACTGGCCGCCCTGGTCGAAACC
>JAICLP010000018.1 GCA_025925475.1 Burkholderiales bacterium
CCGTGCTACGGCTTCAATGCGCGATAGAGAAACGGAAGGCTCACGTCCATCCGGTAGTCGATCGACGAGTGATTGTCGTCGAATTCCTCGTAGACGTGCGCGATCCCGTTTTGCGTCAGGCGCTTCGAAAGAAGCCGCGCGCCGTAGTGCAGATGATACTGGTCGCGCCACCCGCAATCGATGTAGATGCCGAGCATCGTCTTCAGGTTCCGCTTGCACGACGCGACAAGGTTGACCGGATCGTTGCGTTGCCAGCGGCGCCAGCGGGCGGCGATAAGCTCCCCGGTCTCGAGGTCGAACGGCAGGCGGAAGCCGAGCGGCACGTCGGGATCGGGATCGTAGGTGGCCGCCATCGCGAGGTTCATCAGCGCGTGGACTTCCGCGTCCGCGAGCTTGTCCTTCGCGAAGGCGTGATCGAGGAAGCGGCGTACGCGACCGTCGTCGATGCCCGCCGCCGTGTCCCGATCGTCGCGGACGACAGCGATGCGCCCCGGCGTGCGCGGGCGCTTACGGTAGCGGTCGAGCTCGTTCAACGTCCGCGGCCAGTCGGTGTAGTAGCAGAAGTCGAACAGCGCATCGCCCGAATGATCGGCGATCGCGCCCCAATGCTTCGCATAGCGCATCGCGTGGATCATGGCGCCGTAGCCGCCGGACGACTTGCCGAAGCAGCCGCGATGCTCGCGTGCCGCAAGCGTGTGGAATTCGCGATCGACGAACGGAACGAGCTCGCGCGTCAGGTAATCGGCATAGCGGCCGATCGCCGACGAGTTCACGTACTGGTTGCCGCCGAGCGACGTGAAGCAATCGGGGAACACGATGATCGTCGGCCCCATCTTCCGCTCGGCGATCAGGCGCGCTGCGCGCTCGGGCACGTTCTCGTCGAACGGCCGCCAGTTGACGTGCGCGAGCCCTGACCCGGTGAAGCCGACGAGGTCGAAGAGCACCGGGAAGCGCTTGCCGCGCCCGCTGGTGCGCCCGCGCAGCGCGCCGCTGTCGTAACCGGGCGGCAGCCAGACGGCGAGCTTGCGCAGATGCGGATCGCCGAGCGGATTGTCGGCGAGCACTTTCGAGTCGTATTCGAGCACGAGCGTCGTGCCCGACGGTTGCGTGTTGCGCTTTCGGCTCACGGGATTCCCCACGGCTTGCGCATCGAAGCGGATTCGCACACGGGACGGCCGTTCGGGTTCATCGGGTCTCGCATCGGGTTCGAATGGCCGCGATTGTGACGGCCGGAGCGCCTGCAGGCAACGCTAGAATCGATACCTTTTGCGCTCGACATGCTTGCATCCGATTCCGGCGCCGCCTCGGAGCTTCCGCCGATCAGCCGCGCGACGCTCTTCGCGAGCTTCCTCAAGATGGGACTCCTGGGCTTCGGCGGCGTGCTGCCTTGGGCGCGACGCGTGATGGTCGACGAGCGCGGGTGGCTCTCCGATCGCGACTTCGCCGAATTGATCGGGCTTTGCCAGGTGCTGCCGGGGCCGAACGTCGTCAACCTGTCGATCATTTTCGGCGCGCGCACCCATGGGCCGCTCGGTGCGGTGATCGCCATCACCGCGCTGTTGTTCATGCCGGTCGGGCTGATGCTGCTGATCGCCACGTTGTATGCATCGGTCGCCCAGGATCCGCTGACGCGCAATGCGATCGCCGGTGCGTCGGCCGCCGCCGCGGGACTGATTCTCGGCACCGCGCTGCGACTCGTGCTGCAAACGCGGCCGCCGCTGCGGGGACTGCTGACAGGCGCCGCGGCATTCATCGGCGTTGGCGTGCTGCAGTGGCCGCTTCTCTGGGTGATTCCGGTGCTGATCATCGTCGCCGTCGCTGCCGAGCGGCACGCGACACCCCGGCAATGACCGGTACGTTGCATGTCCTTACCGAGATCGCGATGCGCTTCGCGGCGCTGTCGCTCGTTGCGATCGGCGGCATCAACGCGATCCTGCCCGAGATCCACCGCGTCGTCGTCGACCTCGAGGGCTGGATGACGAGCGCGCAATTCGCCGATCTCTTCGCGCTCGCGAACCTCGCGCCGGGTCCGAACGCGATGATCGTCGCGCTCGTCGGCTGGAAGGTGGCCGGCGTCACCGGCGCGCTCGTCGCGACGATCGCCGCGTGCGGCCCGTCGTCGGTCGCCTGCTACATCGCCTGGCACTTCGCCGATCGCCTGCGTCAGTCGCCGTGGCGGATGATCGTGCAGCGCGGGCTCGCGCCCATTGCGATCGGACTGATCCTCGCGAGCGGCTACACGGTCGCGCGCGGCGCGGACCGCTCGCCCGGCGCGTTCGCGTTGACGCTGATCGCCACGGCGATGCTCGCGTGGACGCGCGTCAATCCGGTGTGGGTGCTGCTCGGCGCCGGTCTCGTGGGGCTCGCCGGGTTCGCATGAACCGAAATAGGGTCAGAGACGACTTTCGCCCAAGCCCGGCGAAGTCGTCTCTGACCCTGCTTCGGCTACTTCTTGCGCGGATCGACCATCGAGCCACGGCAGCGCGGCGAGCCGCAGCGGCACGCATAGTTCGCCAGCATCCGCTTCGTGCGCCGGCCGGGGACGTTCAGCTTGTAGTCGTATGACAGCTCCTCGCCGGCGCGGATGCTGCGCTTCGCCTCGATGAATACGCGGCCCTCGTCGTTCTCGTAAGGAACGCAGTTCGGCTGGCAGCTGTGGTTGATCCAGCGCGCCGCATTGCCGCGCACGCCCGCGTCGATCACGCGCCCGTCGTTCAGCTCGAACAGGAACGTGTGAAACGGGTTGTCGGGATCGCTGTCCGGAAGATCGTCGGCTTCGTCCGCCGTGATGCGCCGGCCGCGATACTCGATGATGTCGTCGCCCTTGCGGATCGTGCGGGTCGCGAATACGCCGCGCCCGTGGATCGGCGAATGATGCACCGCGTAGGGCCGCTTCGGGCTCGATTGCGCCTGCTCCGTCGACGGGCGTTTGCGGGATTGCGGCATCGCGTTTCTTGCGTTACGAGGTCGCCGATTGTCGCACGCGCTTCGCAGGACACTCCGCGCCGCTTGAAAAGCCCGCACCCGGCCGCAAATCATTTGCATGCGAACATCTCACATGCAAATCGACACCCGGTCCCATGATTCGCGGCCGCGCACGAAGCCGCGAAGCGACGACCCGCGCGTGGCGGGAAGCGACCGCGTCGAGTCGCTCGGGCTGTTGATCCTCGGTCTGTCGAAAGCCTGGCGCGAGGAGCTCGACCGCCGGCTTCGGCCCCTCGGCCTCACGCGCGTCCAATGGCAGGCGCTGCTGTGGCTCTCGCGTTCCGGCGGAGCGCTCGTGCAGCGCGAGCTCTCCGAGCGGCTCGACATCGGCGCCCCCGCGACGGTCGCCCTCGTCGACCGGATGGAGCGCGACGGCCTCGTCACGCGCAGCGCAGTTCCGGGCGACAGGCGGCGCAACGCCGTCGTCGTGACGGCGAAAGCGCGCCGGCTGCAGGCGACGATCGAAGCGACCGCGGGCGAGCTGCGCCGCGAAGTGATGGGAGCGCTCACCCGCGACGAGATCAACACGCTCCACGCGCTGCTCGCCAAAGCGAAGGCGCGCATCGACGGGCTGCGGCCATGACGCGGGTGTCCTTCCGCCTGTCGGTGAAGTCGGTGCTGATCCTGCTCGGCCTCGTGATCGTCGCGATCGCCGCGCTCTGGTACTGGCACGAGAGCAGGCTTCGCCAATCCACCGACGACGCGTACGTCAACGCGAACATCGTCCAGGTATCGTCGCTCGTGATGGGACAAGTCGTCGCCGTGCCGATCCACGACAACCAGGTCGTGCACAAGGGGGACATCTTGTTCGAGATCGACCGGCGCCCGTTCGAGGCCGCACTCGTCGAGGCCGAAGGCAAGCTGCGCCAGGCGGAGCAGGGGACGCGGCAGGACCAGTCGGACCTCCTCGCCGCGCAGGCCGATGCCGCGCAGCAGGAAGCGGGGCTTGACAATGCCGATTCGAACCTGCGGCGCACGACGCAGCTCGTCAAGGAGAACTTCGTGTCGAAGCAGGCGGAGGACGACGCACGCGCGCGCGTCAACACTGCGCAGGCGGCGGTCGCCGCAGCGAAGGCGCGTGTGCAGAAGGCGCGCGAAGCGCTCGCCACGACGCCGAGCGGCACGACACCCGCGGTGCGCGTCGCGCAGGCGCAGGTGGAGAAGGCTCGCCTCGATCTCGAGCACACGGTGATGCGTGCGCCGGAGGATGGCTGGATCACGCGGCTCGATCTCACGCCCGGCACCGTCGTGACGCCCGGCAATCCGCTCTTCGCGATCGTCGTCGCGAACAGCTTCTGGGTCGATGCGAACTTCAAGGAAACCGACCTCGGCGGCGTGGTTCCCGGACGCCCGGCGACGATCGTCGTCGACATGTATCCGCATCACGCGTTCCACGGCCGCGTCGAGAGCCTCGCCGGGGGCACCGGTGCAGCGTTCTCGCTGCTGCCGCCGCAGAATGCGAACGGCAACTGGGTGAAGATCGCGCAACGCGTGCCGGTGCGCGTCAGCATCGCCGACCCCGATCCTGCGCATCCGTTGCGCGTCGGCGCAACGGCCACGGTGACCGTCTCGATCGCGCAGTGATGATCGGGAAGGACCGGGGCGACTGACGATGTCCGACGCGAGATCAGCGCGCGCGAGCGCGACGACCGGGTCCGACGGCGGATCGCGCTTCTTCCTCACGCTCGCGGTCATGGCCGCGACCGTGATCCAGGTGCTCGACACGACGATCGTCAACGTCGCGCTGCCGCATATGGCCGGCGAGCTGTCCGCATCGCTCGACCAGATCAGCTGGGTGCTGACGAGCTACATCGTCGCCGCGTCGATCGTGATGCCGATGACCGGCTACCTGACCGATCGCCTCGGCCGCCGACGCTATCTGCTGATCAGCATCGCGGGCTTCGTGGCCGCATCGGCGTTGTGCGGCATCGCGACGTCGCTGGCCGAGATCGTGCTGTTCCGGCTGCTGCAGGGCATCTTCGGCGCGTCGCTCGTGCCGCTGTCACAGGCGATCATGGTCGACAGCTATCCGATGCACGAGCGCGGCAAGGCACTCGCGATCTGGGGCATGGGCGTGATGGTCGCGCCGATCCTCGGGCCGACGATCGGCGGCTGGCTCACTGAAACGATCAACTGGCGCTGGAACTTCTACATCAACGTGCCGATCGGCATCCTGTCGTTCATGCTGGCCGCGCGTTACGTCCCCGACACGCAGGTCAAGGCGCGCCGGATGGACTGGTGGGGACTCGTGTTCCTCGCGATGTTCATCGGCGGCCTGCAATACCTGCTCGATCGCGGGCAGCAGGAGGACTGGTTCTCGGCGGCGTCGATCCGCTGGTCGGCGATCGTCCTCGTCGTCGGCCTCGCGCTCTTCGTCACGCATTCGCTGCTGGCGAAGCGCGAATCCCTGTTCGATCTGTCGATGTTCGCCGACCGGAACTTCGCCGCGGCAACGGTCGTCGGCGGCGCCATGGGCTTGTCACTCTATGGAGGGATGCTGCTGCAGCCGGTGCTGTTCGAGAACATCCTCCAGTATCCGACGTTCGACACGGGCCTGGCGATGATGCCGCGCGGCTTCGGCAGCCTGATCAGCATGCTGATCGTCGGCCGGCTCGTCGGCAGGACCGGCGCGAAACCGCTCATCTATTTCGGCATCGCGACCGGTCTCCTCGGGGCGTGGATGATGACGCACGTCGGCTTCGACACGAACGCGGCCTCGATGATCGTGCCGCTGCTGTTGCAGGGCATCGGCATCGGCTTCGTGTTCGTGCCGCTGTCGGCGATCGCGTTCGCGACGCTGCCGAAGTCGTTGTCGGCGGAGGCGGCGGGCGTCTACAGCCTGATCCGCTCGATCGGCTCGTCGATCGGCATCTCGATCGTCAGCGTGTCGCTCGCGCGGGGCGCCCAGGCGAGTTGGGGCGCTCTGCGCGGATACGTCGATCCCTTTCGCATCGAAGTGCAGCAATATCTCGATCCGATGCATCTCAAGGCGCAGGGCACCGGCATCGCGCTCATCGCGCAACAGACGGCGCTGCAGGCGCAGATGCTCGGCCTGCTGCGCGCATTCTGGGTCATCGTCGTGAGCTTCATCGTGATGATCCCGCTCGTCATGCTGCTGCGTCCGACACGCGGCGGTGCCCCTCCGTCACCCGCGGCAATGGCCGAGTAGCGATTCGGCGCATCGCGCGATTTGACATCGCCGCTGCGCCGGTGCCGCCCCCCCGCCATCGTGGCAACCCCGGTGCCTGCCCTCGACGCTTGTGCGCTCGCAGCGCTCGCGTCGATGATCGTCGCTTCACTGGCCATGCGGACGCGGCGTCGCCAGCGCGCCCGACGCTTCCAGCCGGTCGACGCTGACGAGCGCTGGAAAGAGCCGCATCCACAGCAACACGATCGCGAGCGTTCCGACGCCCCCGACGATCACCGACGGCACGACGCCGAGCCACGCGGCCGTTACGCCCGATTCGAATTCGCCGAGCTGATTCGACGTCCCGATGAACAGCGTGTTCACTGCGCTGACGCGGCCGCGCATCCGATCGGGCGTCCACAGTTGCACGAGCGACTGGCGCACGACGACGCTGATCATGTCGGATGCACCGAGCACGATCAGCGCGACGAGCGACAGCGCGAACCAGCGTGAAATGCCGAACACGATCGTCGCGACGCCGAACATCGCAACCGCCGCGAACATGCGCCGGCCTGCATTGCCGCGGAACGGATGCCGCGCAAGCCAGAGCGCCATGCCAAGCGCGCCGACCGCCGTCGCCGAGCGCAGCAGGCCGAGTCCCCACGGACCGGTGTGCAGGATGTCGCGCGCGTAGATCGGCAGCAGCGCCGTTGCACCGCCGAGCAGCACGGCGAACATGTCGAGCGAGATCGCGCCGAGCACCGCCGGGCGGCTGCGGATGAAGCGGATGCCGTCGAGGACCGATGACAGGCCGGTCGGCGCGGCATGCGGCGCAGCGCGGCGAATCCGAACCAGGTGCACGATGACGGCGGTCAGCGCGAAGAACGCCGCGCTCGAGCCGTAGACGACGCCAGGCCCGGCGACGTAGAGGAGGCCGCCGAGCGCCGGACCCGCGATGATCGCCGTCTGGCTCGCCGACGCGTTCGCGGCGATCGCACGTGCGAGCAGCCGCTCGGGCACCAGCGCAGGCACGATCGCCTGCATCGTCGGCATCTCGAATGCGCGCGCGGCGCCGATCACGAAGACGAGCGCGAAGATCGCCGGCGCGTCGATCCTCCCCTGCGCGCTGGCTATGCAAAGCGCGAGCGATGCGCAGGTCTCGACCACCATGCATGCCTGAACGACGCGCCGGCGATCGAAATGGTCGGCGACATGCCCGGCAACGAGCACGAGCAGGAACGACGGCAGGAATTGTGCGAGGCCGACGAAACCGAGGTCGAGCGCGCTGCGGGTCAGCGCGTAGACCTGCCAGCCGACAGCGACCGCGACCATCTGGCGCGCGAGCATCGCGAACACGCGCGCGAACCAGAACAGCACGAACGGGCGCTGCGCGAGCAGCGCAGGGTCGGAGGATCCTTCCAAGCCGCCGTCAGCCGCGCGCGCCGATCAGCGCGAGGAACTCTTCGCGCGTCGCCTGCGATTCGCGGAACGTCCCGAGCACCGATGAGGTGACCATCTCGGAATTCTGTTTCTCGACGCCGCGCATCATCATGCAAAGATGCTGCGCCTCGATCATCACGCCGACGCCGCGCGCGTCGATCGAATCGTGCACCGCCTGCGAGATCTGCTCGGTCAGCCGCTCCTGCAATTGCAGCCGGCGCGCGTACATGTCGACGAGCCGCGCGAGCTTCGACACGCCGAAGACGCGGCCGGTCGGAATGTAGCCGATGTGGCAGCGGCCGAAGAACGGCAGCAGGTGATGCTCGCAGAGGCTGTAGACCTCGATGTTCTTCACGATGACCATGCTGTTGGTCGTCTGCGTGAAGATCGCGTCGTTGATGATCGTCGCCAGGTCGGTCCTGTATCCCGACGTCAGGAATGCGAGCGCCTTCGCGACGCGCGCCGGCGTCTTCACGAGGCCTTCGCGCGCGGGGTCCTCGCCGAGCGTCTCGATCAGTTCGCGCGTCAGTTGCTCGATTCGTTGCAGGTCGACCGCCATGGCGTTCCAGGAGATTGGGATGTCCCCGATTATCGCGTGAAACGGCGAAAGCGCCGCGACCCTGCCCTGCGACAGCATTTCGACCGGCTGTCGTGTAAAAAATGCGCATGCCTTCAACCGGGCGCCGATTTCGGGCACGATAAAGGACTTTCCTGCAATTCTGCGGAACACGAGGTGCCAGCAAACGGCGGAGAGCGGCGCACGACCTGCGCAAGTTGCGGCAGGCAGGTTGCAACCGGCGCGCGCTACTGCATCCACTGCGGTGCCGAGCAATCGGTGCCGACGCCGATCGCGGCCGTGGCCGCTGCATCGATCGCGCGGCGCCCCGGGCGCGAGGCGGCGAATGCAGCGCACGCCGACCCGGCGCACACGAGCGCGCCCGACGCCGCGACCGATTCGCACAACGGAGCGCTCCCGCCGTTCGCCGTCAACGGCGTGGCCGATGCCGCCAACTCGGATCAGCCGGCGCGGCCCGCGTATGCCGACGCGCCGCGCCGTCGCGGCCTGGCGGTAGCGGTCGTGGCGGGTCTCGTTGCGGTGACGATCGTGGTCGTTGGAGCCGTGGCGTGGCGCATGAGCGGCGAGGCGCAATCGGTCATGACGGCGAATGCGCCGGACGAAGCGGCAACCAAACATGCGCCGGCGCAAGCGGCCGCTCCACCGCTCGAGCAACCGGCCGCCTCGACCGCGGGCGCGACTCCGGCGCCGGAGTCGCCGCCAGAAAGCGCGGCGGAGCCGACACCGCCCGAAGCGGCGCAGCCTGCGCCCTCGACGGCGTCGCCTGCCGGGACCGGCGTACCGGTCGAGATCAAGCCGTTGCCGCCGCATCCGTCGGTCGCTTCGCGGCCCGTGCACCGCGCGCAACCGGCAAAGCCGGCGCCGACGCCCGCGGCGACAGCCCAGGCACCCGAGCCGCCGGAGCCCGTGACGCCAAAGGTCGTGCAGGCGCCGCCGCCGGTTCATCGCGCCGCGGCGCCGGCGGCGACGCGCGCGGTCGATCGCTGGCAGCGGCTCGATGACGAGCTTTCACGCTGCACGCGCGAGGATTTCATCACGCGCGTCATCTGCGGCCAGCGCGTTCGCTTCCGCTACTGCGACGGCTACTGGGGCAAGGTGCCCCAGTGCCCGGGCAATACGAGCGCGCCCGATCGCGGGCAGTAGCCCAGCGCACGCGTCCAAGGCCCCCGGAAGCGCGCCGCTCGCTCGCGGGCAGCGCAGCGCGCAAGTCCAAACGGGCCGCGCAAACGACCGTAGGCTTATCCCTACACGGGATTCCGCACGAAGCCGATCGTCCCGTGGCGCTCGTCGCGTCTACCCTGAACGCATCGGTCCCCGCGACAGGGGGACTCTCTCGGGGAACGACATGACGCAGATCGTTGCAGGCGTCTTCGACGACGAGCAGACGGCGACGTCCGTTGCGCACCAGTTGCGAAGCGCGGGATTCGAGGCCGCCAATCTCGATCAGTTTTCGCTGCGTCCGCCCGGACAGCATCAGGGATTGCCCGCCGGCGGTGACGAGCCGGTCGACCCGAAGGCGAAGGGTGGCGATACGGCCGCGGTCAAGGGTGCGGCGATCGGAACGGCCGTCGGTGCGGCGGCGGGCCTCGCAGCGACACCGTTCCTCGGGCCGATCGCCGTCGCCGGTGGAGCGGCCGCGGGAGCCTATGCCGGATCGCTCGCCGGCGGGGTGGGAGGCATGGGCGGTGACCAGGCGGCGCCGCAACGGCGGCCGGCCGGCGTCATGGTCGCGGTCAACGCCGAATCCCCCGAAGACGAGAACCGTGCCGTCGGCGTCATGCATGACCATGGCGCGCGCATGATCGAGCGCGCCGAGGGCGCGTGGCGCAACGGCAAGTGGGCCGATTTCGATCCCGTGCGGCCGCCCGACGTGGTCGAATCGAATGTCGCCGGCAGCGCGGACAACACGCCGAGCCGGGGTATGCAATGAGTGACTATCGCAGCCGGCGGCCGGCGTTCCACGCAATGCCCGCGCTGCGGCGCTTCCAGCAGGGTCGCTGGGGCTACATCCTCGCGTGGCTGATCGGCGTGCCGGTCCCGATTCTCGTCGTCATCTACCTGCTGCGCGGCTGCACGTGATCAGCCCCTGCCGACGAAGGGCATCTTCGTCGCCATCACCGTCATGAACTGCACGTTCGCGTCGAGCGGCAGGCTCGCCATGTAGAGCACGGCGCTCGCGACGTGCGCGACGTTCATCCGCGGCTCGACGGCGGTCGAGCCGTTCGCCTGCGCAACGCCCCCGGTCATCCGCTCGGTCATCTCGGTCGCCGCATTGCCGATGTCGATCTGCCCGCAGGCGATGTCGTACTTGCGGCCGTCGAGCGACGTCGATTTCGTGAGCCCGGTGATCGCGTGCTTCGTCGCGGTGTAGGGCGCGGAGTTGGGACGCGGCGCGTGCGCGGAGATCGAGCCGTTGTTGATGATGCGGCCGCCGCGCGGCTGCTGCGCCTTCATCATCCGCATCGCGTGCTGCGTGCACAGGAACGCGCCGAGCAGGTTCGTGTCGATCACCGCACGAAGCGTCGCGACCGGCAACTCGTCGAGGTCGATCGCGGGCGCGCCGATCCCGGCGTTGTTGAAGAGCAGGTCGAGGCGTCCGAACCGCTCGGCGACGCGCCCGAACAGGCTCGCGACCGATTCGTCATTGCCGACGTCGGTGACGACGGGCAGCAGATCGGCGTCGCCTTTGCCTGCCGCCCGAACCGTTTCGTCGAGCGCGTCCGCACGCCGTCCGGCGAGCGCGACGCGATACCCGGCGCCGGCGAGCGCGAGCGCGACTGCGCGGCCGATGCCGCTGCCGGCGCCGGTGACGACGGCGATCCTGCCTTCTGCATTCATGGGTTCTCCCTGGCGCTGTTCAGCGCGGTCGGTCGTTGCTGACGCGCGAGACGAGCGCGGCGCGCTGCATCGCCGGCATCGGGCGCGGCGTCTCGCTGCGTCCACGCTCGGCGACATGGCGGGTGCGCGCGCCGGGCGGCGCGAACATCGACGGCGGCGCGATCGCGTTCCCCTGCGCATAATCGACGCCGACGCTGCGCAGCGCGTCGAGCGCCGCCTGCGTCTCGACCGATTCGGCGATCGTCTGCTTGCCCATCACGCGGCCGATGCGATGGATCGCCTCGACCATCGCCGCATCGACCGGGTCGGTCAGCATGTTCTTGACGAAGCTGCCGTCGATCTTCAGGTAATCGACCGGCAATTGCTTCAGGTACGTGAACGACGACACGCCGACGCCGAAGTCGTCGAGCGCGAATCGGCAACCGGGAACGCGCAGCGCGCCGATGAACTCGGCCGCCTTCGACAGGCTGGTGACCGCGGTCGTCTCGGTGATCTCGAAGCAGATCGATGCGTGCGGGATGTGAAAGCGCGCGAAGCTCTCGCGAACGTAGTCGAGGAACTGGTCGTCGCCGATCGACGCGCCCGATACGTTGATCGCATAGCTGCCGAGGGTTTGTCCGTTCGCGCGCCGATCGGCGAGCACGCGAAACGCGGTGCGGATGACCCAGCGGTCGATCGACGGCATCAGGTGATAGCGCTCGGCCGCCGGAATGAACGCGATCGGCGGAATCATCTCGTTCTGCTCGTCGATCAGCCGCACGAGCAGTTCCTCGTGGTGCACCTGCTGCGGGCCCGTCGCGTGCATCGCGCGCATCGGCTGCGAATAGAGGCAGAGGCGATCCTCGGCGAGCGCACGGTGCAGCCGATGCACCCATTCCATCTCGCCGCGGCGCAGCGTCACTTCGCTGTCCTCCGGCCGATACACCTGCACGCGGTTGCGTCCCTTGTCCTTCGCGAGATAGCAGGCGGCATCGGCCGCCGACAGAACGCTCGCCAGCGTGTGCGGCCCGTCGGCCAGGTTGACGAGCCCGATGCTGACGCCGATCGTGAACGAGCGGTTCTTCCAGGCGAAGCGGAAGTCGACGATCGCCTTGCGTAGCGCCTCGGCGATGCGCAGCGCCGGCGCGGGCGGGCAGTGCGGCAGCAGCACGCCGAACTCGTCGCCGCCGAGGCGCGCGAGCACGTCGCCTTCGCGCAGCCGCGGCCGCAGCAGCGCGCCCACCTGCCGCAGCAACTCGTCGCCTGCGGCGTGGCCGCTCGTATCGTTGACCACCTTGAACTGATCGAGGTCGAGATAGAGCACCGCGTGCTGGCCTTCCTGTCCTTCGCGCTGCTCGACGATCGCGCGCACGCGCTGCTCGAATTCGCGGCGATTCAGGAGTCCGGTCAGCGCATCGTGACTCGCGAGGTTGGAAAGCCGCGCCGCGTACTGCCGCTCGCGGCTCATGTCCTGGATCACGAGCACCGCGCCGACGGTGCTGCCCGCGCGGTCGCGAATCGGCGCGACGCTGTAGTCGATCGCGATCGATTCGGCGCCGCGGCACAACAGCACGACGTTGCCGTCGCCCTCGATCACGCCGCCGTCGGTCAACGCGCGTGCGACGGGATCGGGAATCGGCGCACCGGTCGTCTCGTCGACGACGGCGAATACTTCGGCGACCGGGCGCTGTCGTGCCTCGTCGAGCGGCCATCCGGTGACGCGCTCGGCGGCCGAATTGAGGAACTCGATGCGTCCCGACGTATCGACGGTGACGACCGCATCGGCGATCGACGCGAGCGTCACCTGCGCGCGCTCCTTCTCTTCGGCGAGCAGCGCCTCCGCCTGCTTGCGCATCTGGATGTCGTTGAGCGAGCTCATGAGCCGCTCCTCGCTCGCCCGCAGCGCGCGCAGGAGCCGCGTGCGTTGCGCGAACAGTCGCCGCAGCGTGAGCCCGACGAGAATGAGCAGCGCAGCGCCCGCGCTCAGGCGCAGGATCAGAAGCGATGCGCGCGTCGACGGTGCCGGCTCGACCAGCAGGAAATCGGTGACGGCGAGCCCGACCAGCACGACGATGATCGCAAGCATCGGCCAGATCGAGTCGAACAGCGGCTCGACGTTGCCCGTCGCGCGGCCCGTACGCTTGTGTGAGATGCCGTTCGCGGTGTGTTGCATGGTCGTCAGTGGCGCCGGGCCGCGCCAAGCCACTGACCTGCCCCCTCGGGGGGCAGCGAGCACAGCGAGCGTGGGGGTCGTTTCATCCTACCCGTGCGCGGCATGCGGCGCTGCGATTGCGGCATCGGCAGCCTGCGTTTCGGCGTGCGGGTGCACGTGCATCGCCTGCGTGCGCGCGCGAACCGGCGGCTGCTCGACCGCTGCCCGCCAACTTGCATCCGCGGCCGGGGAGGTCCACACGGCGAAATGCAGCGCCGACAGCGCGGGAGGATCGGCGAGAAGCCGGGCGCGGTCCTGTGCATTGAGCGCATCGAGTCCGTGGCGTAGCGCGCGCTCGACCAGCGCATCGGAGATCGCCTCGCGCGGCCAGTTCAATACCGGACGCGCAATCGCCTGCGCGCATACGAGCGCGTTGACGATCGGATCGACGATCGCGGCCGCGAGATCGGCCGGCGGCGGTGCGCGATGCCAGTGCTTGCGCGTCGCGCGAATCACGTCGGGCGGCTCGGATTCTTCCGGGATAAGGAAATAGTGACGTCGCCGCAGCTTGCGGCCGAGCGCGGTGCGGCTCGTGATCACCGACAGTGGAATCGACAACATCAATGCGCCGACGACCGGCAGCAGCCACCACAGGTACGAAGGGTTGAGCCACCAGACGAGCGCTGCCCAGACGATGCCGACGCACGTGTGCAGGCCATGGCGCGCGAAGGCCATCTTCCATCCGGTCTCGTTGTCGCCGCGCGGCGGGGACTTCCAGCGCACCGTGCGTCCCGCGAGGGCGGTCAGCACGAATTGCGTGTGGAAGAGCATCCTGATCGGGGCGAGCAGCGCGGACAGCAGCATTTCGCCGGCGAGGCTCGCCGCGAGATGCAGGCGCCCGCCGTGACGCGCAGGATCGGTTACCGCAACGCGCAATCCGGCGAGAAGCTTCGGCAGGAACAGCAAGAGCGCGGTTGCCGAGAACAACGTGATGGCCCATTCGGGGCGCCATTCGGGCCAGATCGGGAACAGCTGGTACGGATGCGTGAAGTACGCAGGCTCCGACAGCGTGTGGATCGCGAGCAGCCCCGTCGACAGGATCAGGAACAGGAACCACAGCAGCGCCGACACGTACGCGAGGACGCCGGTCATGAACACCGCGCGATGCGCGGGATGCAAACCCTTCATCCAGAACAGGCGGAAGTTCATCAGGTTGCCCTGGCACCAGCGGCGATCGCGCGACAGCTCGTCGATCAGGTTAGGCGGCATTTCCTCGTAACTGCCGCCGAGATCATACGCAATCCATACGCCCCATCCGGCCCGGCGCATCAGCGCGGCCTCGACGAAATCGTGCGACAGGATCTCGCCCGACAGCGCGCCATGTCCCGGCAGGCGTCCGAGCGCGCAGTAGCGCGTGAACGGCGCGACGCGAATGATCGCGTTGTGGCCCCAGTAATGCGATTCGCCGAATTGCCATGCGTGCAATCCCGCGGTGAATAGCGGGCCGTAAACGCCGGTGGCGAATTGCTGGACGCGCGCGTAGAGCGTATCGCGTCCCGCGGCACGCGGCGCCGTCTGGATGATGCCCGCGTCGGGATTCGCCTCGGCGATGCGGACGAGCGCCGTCAGGCAATCGCCGCTCATCACGCTGTCGGCATCGAGGACGATCATGTAGCGGTACTTGCGTCCCCAACGGCGGCAGAAGTCGGCGATGTTGCCGCTCTTGCGCTTGATCCGGTGCTGGCGCCAGCGGTAGAAGACGCGGCCGAAGCCGTCGACCGCATTGCAAAGGGAAAGCCACGCATCGAGCTCGGCGACGCGCGTATCGGCATTTGCGGTATCGGACAGCACGAAGAAGTCGAAGCGGTCGAGCACGCCGGTTTCGCGCAGCGATTCGTACGTCGCGCGAAGGCCTGCGAACACGCGCGGCACGTCCTCGTTGCAGATCGGCATCACGAGCGCAGTGCGCGCATCGGGCGGAATGGCGGCCGGACCGTCGCCGATCATCCGTCGCGAAATCGCATAGCGGTCTCGTCCGTGGGCGAGCAGCAGGAATCCGGCGAGCGCCGTCCAGAAGCCGGCGGAGATCCACGCGAACAGCACACCGAACAGCACGAGCATCGCAATCTCGAGCGGCCGGCGGCCGTGGTAGGGCAGGATCAGCGCCATGTAGTTCGTGGCGATCAGCGTCTGCACGACGATCAGCGTGACGAGGATCAGGCGCCGGTGTGCCGCGCGCTCGCGCCAGCGGCCGCCCGGATCGCGCGGCTTTGCGGCGGCGCGGCGTTCGGTCTCCGGGGGCCTGTCGGCGATCGCCGGCGAGCCGCGGCCGGGCCATGCGTGCGGTGCCATCGGGCTTCGGGCAAGGCGCGGCGTCGTCTCGAGCCGCTCGCGCCCGTGCACGTCGCGACACTGGATCGCATCGCCCTGCGTGCCTTGGGCGCGCACCGCGAGACGCACGCGCGCGCCGATCGTCGCGTAGGCGGCATTCGCGGCATGCGCGGCCGAAGCCGTGAGCGCGGTATGCACGCGGCCAAGCGCTTCGGCCGCGTCGCGCGCATTTTGCATCGCATCGGCGAGCAACGTCGCGCGCCGCTCCGGCGCGAGCGGCAACCGCGCGAGATAGCGCTGCAGAAGGTCCGCAACCGCACCGCTCATCGTCGGGTCATCCCCGTTCAGTTGACCGGCAGGATGTAGCTCCACGTTTCGGAAAGCGTCGTGCCGCCGCTGCGCAGGAACGCACGCATCTCGCCCGGCTTCTTGTCATCCTGACGCTTTACGCGAAGCGCGAGCCGCCATCCGTTGGTCACGTCGTTGTGATAAGCGTTCGCTTCGATCAGCTCGACATTCGAGTCGGTGCTGACGACACCTTGCACCGGCGTGTTGGCCGGCAGGTGGCGCAGCACGTCGCCTTCGAAATCGATCATGAACGCAATGCTGTCGTCGGGCTTGCGCAGATAGCCGTGCCCGCGCCGCGACTGCGTCACGTAGGCGAGCGTCGGACGCGTCGCGTTCTCCATCTGCCACAGCATCCGGTATTCGAAGTCGTACGGCTGCTGCGGCGCCGGCGACACGTCGGGCACGAAATACGCGACGATGTTGTCGTTCGTCTCGTCGGGCGTCGGGATCTGCACGAGCTCGATGCGCCCGCCGCCCCAGTTGCCCTTCGGCTCGATCCATACCGACGGCCGCGTCTCGTAGCGCGCCTCGAGATCCTCGTAATCGAAGAAGCTGCGGTCGCGCTGCAGCACGCCGAAGCCAAGCGGGTTGTTGACGGCGAACGACGTGACGAGCAGCCGCTTCGGATTGACGAGCGGGCGCCAGATCCATTCGCCGGTGCCCGCCTGGACCGACAGGCCGTCGGAGTCGTGCACCTCGGGACGGAAGTCGTCGATGCCGAGGTGATGATTCTCGCCGAAGTAGTACATGCTGGTGAGCGGTGCGAGCCCGAGCTTCGACACGTTCTGGCGCAGGTAGAGCTCGACGCGAACGTCCATCACCGTGTCGACGCCGGGCCGCAGCAGGAAGCGATAGGCGCCCGTCGCGCGCGGCGAGTCGAGCAGTGCATATATGCGCAGCTCCTTCGCCTGCGGTGCAGGCCGCTCGACCCAGAACTCGGTGAAGCGCGGAAATTCCTCGCCGGACATGAGCGCGGTGTCGATCGCGAGGCCGCGCGCGGAAATGCCGTAACGTTGTCCCTTCCCGAGCGCGCGGAAATAGCTCGCGCCCTGGAAGACGAGCACCTCGTCCTTGTACTTCGGCGAATTGATCGGATAGTGGACGCGGAAACCGGCGAAACCCAATCCCTTGAGCTCCTTCGGATCGATGTGGTTCGCGCCGTAATCGAAGAGATCGGGGTCGAAGCGGATGTCGTGGACGCCGTCCGCCGTGATCTCGTGCATCGCGACCGGATAGTTGTAGTAGAGCCCCTGGTGAAAGAACATGATCTCGAACGGCAGCTTCGCCTTGCGCCACAGCGACCGGTCGGGCTTGAAGCGGATGTCGCGATACTGGTCGTACGTCAATTCCTGCAGCGCCTTCGGCAGGTTGACGTCGGGCTTCTTGTACGCCGACGCGGCAAGCTCCTTCGCGCGCCGCGCGACGTCCTCGAAGCCGAACGCGCCGCTCGCCGTCGAGACGAGGAGCGCGATGCACGCGAGCAGCACGGCGCACGGCTTCGCCATGTCGCGCCTCCGTGGCGGCGAGCTGCGATGAACGCGGGTCAGAAGCAGATCCGGCCGCCGAAGTGGCGACCGAAGCCGCCGGCACACACCGAGGGGCCCCAGTAATACGGATACGGTCCCCAATACGGCGCGCGGTAACGGTAGTATGGGCCGTAGTAATAGGGGGCGGGCTGAACCACGACGTAGCCGGGCTGCGGCGGCGGTCCGTAGTAGTCGGGCGGCACGTCGCTGCTCGATTGCGGCGCCGCGTAGTAGTCGGGTGGCACGTCGCTGTTCGCCTGCGGTGCCGGGTGGTAGTCGGGAGGCACGCCGCTGTTCGCCTGCGGCGCCCGCGCGACACCGGCGGCGACCTGTCGCGCGATCTGCCATTCGCGCCACTTGAGCAGGTTGTCGGCCTCGTCGGCCGTGATCTCGCCGTGCGCGACGCGCGCCTCGGTTTGCCGTCGATAGGAATCGAGTCGCTGTTGAACGGTCGCCGATTGCTGTGCCGTCAATTCGGGCAGTGGCGGCGGTGCCGACTGGGCAAGCGCCGGCGGAATGCCGGCGCAAAGCGCAAGCGTGATCCCGGCCAGCGCGAACAGGCGTTTCATCATGATGCTCCTCGTGTCATTCTTCGCTCGTTGCAGTCCGATCGCGATTCCGAACGCAGATTCGACCGCGGCGCGCCGGCGCCGTTCTTGCCTGCCGACGCAGAAAAGCGCGCTGCAAAAGATGCGCTTCGAGCCGCGCGCAATGATACCGCGCGGGGTCATCGTTGCGCGCACGGGGCACCTTGTCGTCGGCAGGCGACGAAAGCCATGTCATCAAACCCGCGGCGATGCGCGTTTCATCCTGGTGCGATGTTTGCGACGACGCGATGACGCGAGCAGCGGGTGCTGCACGGAACGACGCGCCGATGTAGCGATTACATCGTCGCGGAAGGCCGCTCGCGATCGGCGTAGGACCACGACCCACAACCTTACAGGATCACGCCCATGACCCGAGCAACGGCGCTTGCACGCCTGACGCGCTTCCTCGCATGCGCGGCGACGATCGCATCGTTCGCTGCGTATGCACAGCCGCAACCGCAACCGCAGGATTACGACAACGACACCGATCCGCCGGTGCGCGTTGCGCGCATGTCGTACACGAGCGGGCGCGTGAGCTTCTCGCCGGCTGGCAACGACGCGTGGGTCGAAGCGCAAATCAATCGGCCGGTTGCGACCGGCGATCGCGTATGGGCCGATGCCGATTCGCGTGCCGAGCTGGCGATCGACAACAGCACGTGGTGGCTCGGCGACAGCACGAGCCTTGCCGTATCGAATCTCGACGATCGCATCGTGCAGATGCAGGTGCAGGAGGGCACCGTCGACGTGAGCGTGCGGACCTTGCCGCCCGACAACATCGTCGAGATCGACACGCCGAACCTCGCTTTCTCGCTGACGCGTCCCGGACGCTATCGCGTCGAGGTCGATCCGCAGGACGGCTCGACGCTCGTCACTGTGCGCGACGGCAACGGCGAGGTGTACGGCGAAGGCGGCTCGTACGTCGTCAACGCCGGCCAGGCGTATCGCTTCTACGGCACCGACGTCTCCGACAGCGAGTACGTGCCGTTGCCGGCGCCGGACGCGTTCGATCGCTTCGCGGCCGATCGCGAGCGGCAGTACACGCAGTCCACCGCACTTCGCTACGTCTCGCCCGACGTGATCGGCTACGAGGATCTCGACCGCAACGGCAGCTGGAGCGTCGAGTCGACCTATGGGAACGTCTGGTTCCCGCGCGCCGTATCGGTCGACTGGGCACCCTATCGCGAAGGCCATTGGGCGTGGATCGACCCGTGGGGCTGGACGTGGGTCGACAACGAGCCGTGGGGCTTCGCGCCGTTTCACTACGGGCGCTGGGCGCACTTTTCCCGCGGCTGGGGCTGGGTGCCGGGGCCGCGCCACGTGCGTGCCGTGTACGCGCCGGCCCTCGTCGCGTTCATCGGCGGCGCGGGGTTCGGCGTCGCCGTGTCGTCCGGGCCCGCGATCGGCTGGTTTCCGCTGGCGCCGCGCGAGGTTTACGTGCCGCCTTACCGCGTGAGTCGTAACTATTTCCGCCAGGTCAACGTCTCGAACACCGTCGTCAACGTGACGAACATAACGAACATCTACAACAACCCGACGCGTGTGACCGAGATCCGCTATGCGAACCGCACGGCGCCCAATGCCGTGACCGCCGTTCCGCCGGCCGCGTTCGCGCAGGCGCAGAACGTGGGCCGTGCGGCGATCGCGATTCCCGCCGCCGCCGTGCAGCGCGCGGAAGTACGTCCGGTGGCCGCGGTTGCGCCGGCGCGCCCGGCCTTCCTCGGGGCATCGCCGCCCGCGCAGGTCCGACCGCCGGCGGCGACGATGCAACGGCAGGTTGTCGCGAAAGCGCCGCCGCCTCCTCCGCCGGTCTCCGACGCGCAAAAGCTCCAGGCGCTCGAGAAGAACCCCGGCAGGCCCCTTACGCGCGCCGAGGTGCAGACGCTGCGGCGCGCGGCCCCGCCGGCAGCGGGATCACCCGCGCTCGCACCGGCGCCGGCAAAGGTCGTCACGCAGGCGAAACCGGCACCGAACGCGGCCCCGCCGGCGCGCGAGGCGGGCACCCGCCGGCCTGCACAAGCGCCGGGCGCGGCCGAGCGCCGTACGGGTCCAGGTGCACCACCGCAGCCGGCGCCAGGCGGTCCGGCTGTCGCGCAGCCGCCGACACCGGCCGCGCCGTCGCTTCGGCCTCCGCAAGGGACGCAACGAAACGCGCCGCAGGAAGCACCCGGACGTCCTTCGGCGCCACCCGCGACATTGCGCGAGGCACCGGCGCGGCCGCCCGAGGCGCAGCCTCAGCCGCAGCGAGCACCGGAGACGCGCCCGGCGCCGCAGACGCCCAATGCAGCGCGGCGGCCCGAGCCTCCGCGCGGTCCTCCTGCGGAAGCGCCGCGCCCGCCACAACAGCCGCAACTACGCCCGGCACCGCAGCCGCAACCCGAGGCGCGTCCGGCACCGCAGCCGCAACCCGAGGCGCGTCCGGCACCGCAGCCGCGGCCCGAGGCGCGGCCCGCACCGCAGCCGCGGCCCGATGCGGCGCGCCGGCGCGGGCCCCCGCGCGGTCCGGCTGCGGGCGCGCCGCGGCCGCC
>JAICLP010000185.1 GCA_025925475.1 Burkholderiales bacterium
GCGCGCGAGCGCCTGCGCTTCGTCAACGAGTACTACCGGGACGTGTTCGGCACCGCGCCGGCCGAGGTCGTCGGACGGTCGCTTCGCGCGGTACTCGGCCGCGCCGTCCACGCGCGTCTTGCGGCGCGCATGCGCGAGGTGCGCGCGGGGCTGCCGCAGACGTTCGAGGCCACGTTCACACCCGATGGCCGTGGCCGCGTATTCATCGTCACCTGCTTCCCGGACTACGGTGAAGTGCACGAAGTGCGCGGCGCGTACGTCGTCTGCCAGGACATCACCCGGCGCAAGGACGCCGAGGAAGCGCTCGCCGCGCGCGAGCGTTTCGTGCGCCTGATCGCCGACGGCATTCCCGCGCGCATCACCTACATCGATACGCGCGACCGGCTGCTCTTCGGCAATCGCCGCTTCGCGCAGTACTGGGGACACGAGCCGGCGGACGTCGTCGGACGCCCGTTGTCCGAGATCGTGCCGCCGGACGCATTCGCGCAGATCAAGCCGGAGCTGGACCGCAGCTATGCGGGCGAGGCGCGGCACTTCGATCTCGTCGTCGAGCGGCCCGACGGCAGCGAGTTTTACCAGGTCGACCACGTGCCCGATGTCGACGCCTCGGGCACGGTGCACGGCGTCGTCACGATCTCGCAGGACGTGACCGCGCTGCGCCGCGCGCAACACGCGTTGGCCGATTCCGAGAAGCGGATGCGGATGATCGCCGACAACCTGCCGCCGCTCATTGCATATCTGTCGGCCGACGAACGCTATCTCTTCGTGAACGCGCGCGGCGAGCAGATGTTCGGGCTGACGGCGCAGCAAATGATCGGCCGCCGCGTGCAGGAACTGCTGACGCCCGAATCGTACGCACAGTCGAAGCCGCATCTCGAGCGCGTGCGCCGTGGCGAGCGCGCACGCTTCCAGCGCACCGTGGTCCGCAATGGGCGCACGTGCAACGAGCTGGTCGAGCTGATCCCGGACCAGGACGCGTCGGGCGAGGTGCAAGGCTTCTACGGGCTCGTGCAGGACATCACCGACGTCACCGCCGCGCAGCAGAAGGCGCAGGCCAGCGAGCAGCGCCTGCGCAGCATCACCGACAGCATTCCGTCGATGGTCGGCTACATCGACCGCGAGCGCCGCTATCGCTTCAACAACCGCTATTACGAGACCTGGCTGAAGCGGCCGCTCTCGGAGATCACCGGCTGCCTTATCGCCGACGTGCTCGGACCGCAGGCGTACGCGAACATCGCGCCGAACCTCGAGCGCGCGTTTGGCGGCGAGCGCGTCGATTTCGACGTCGAAGTGCCGGGCGCGGCCGGCACGCGCTTCGTGCGCGGCAGCTACATTCCGGACATCGATGCATCGGGCGAGGTCGTCGGCGTCTACACGTCGTCGACGGACATCACGCCGCTCAAGGAAGTCGAGCGACAACTCGAGCGGCTCGCGCAGAAGGACACGCTGACCGGCCTGCCGAACCGGCATGCGTTCAACGATGGCATCGCGGCCGCGCTGCGCCGCTCGCAGCGCGGCGGAACGCAGGTCGCGCTGCTGTTCCTCGACGTCGACGGATTCAAGCAGATCAACGACACGCTGGGCCATGCGGCGGGCGACGACGTGCTGCGCGAATTTGCGAGACGTCTGTCGGCGTGCGTGCGCGCGACCGACCTCGTCGCGCGCCTGGCGGGCGACGAGTTCGTCATCGTCCTCGAAGGCATCCACTCGCGCGAGGAATGCCGCTTCGTTGCGCGCAAGATCATCGCCGCGATGCGCTCGCCGGTATCTGCGGGCGACACGGCGGTCAAGGTGACGACAAGCATCGGCATCGCGCTCGGACAGGGCGGCACGACGACGCCCGAAGCGCTGCTGAAGCGTGCGGACAGCGCGCTCTATGCGGCGAAGGGGCATGGCCGCGACACCTTCGAGATCGCGATTTAGCGCTGCGCGCAAAATCGCGATCAGGCATCAGGTATCAGAGGTCAGGTATCAGTAAACTGCGCGCAATGCCGCGCTGCGCCCCGACTGATGCCTGATACCCGATACCTGATACCTGAAGCGCGCCGCGCCGTGCGCGCGCTTTCCGCCTCGCGGATCCGCGACATCGCGAACGTGGGCATGGACGACAAGGACGTGCTCGCGTTCTGGTTCGGCGAGCCCGATCAGGTGACGCCGGCGTTCATCCGCGATGCGGGGATCGCCTCGCTTGCGCAGGGCGAAACGTTCTATTCGCAGAACTTCGGCATTCCCGAGCTGCGCCAAGCGATCGCCGATTACGTGACGGCGCTGCATCGGCCGACGGCGCCCGACGCGATCGCGGTGACGGCGTCGGGAATGTCCGCGCTGATGCTCGCCGTCGAAGCGCTGGTCGCGCCCGGCGATCGCGTCGTCGTCGTCACGCCGTTGTGGCCGAATCTGGTCGAGATCCCGAAGATCCTCTCGGCCGACGTCGTCTGCGTGCCGCTCGCGTTCGGCCCATCCGGATGGACGCTCGACGTCGACCGGCTGCTCGATGCGCTCACGCCCGGCACGCGCGCGCTGATGCTGAATTCGCCGAACAACCCGACGGGCTGGACGATCGATCGCGGTACGCAGGAGGTGCTGCTCGCGCACTGCGTGCGCCACGGCATCTGGATCGTCGCCGACGACGTCTACGAGCGCCTCTACTACCCGGACGATTACGCGTGCGCGCCGTCGTTGATCGACATCGCGGACGGCAGGATGCGGGTGGTCAGCACGAACAGCTTCTCGAAGGCGTGGCTGATGACCGGCTGGCGGCTGGGCTGGATCGTTGCGCCGCAGCCGCTGATGCCCGACCTCGGCAAGCTGATCGAATACAACACGTCGTGCTCGCCGGTATTCGTGCAGCGCGCGGGCGTCGTGGCACTGCGCGACGGTGAACCGACCGTCGACGCGACGCGCGAGCGCCTGCGGCGTGCGCGCAACCGATTGATCGACGGGTTGCGCACATTGCCGGGCGTCCAGCTCGCGCCGCCGGCCGGCGCGATGTACGCGTTCTTCCGCATCGAGGGCGTCGCCGACAGCATGGCGTTCTGCACGAAGCTCGTGCAGCAGGCGAAGCTCGGGTTGGCGCCCGGCAGCGCGTTCGGTCCCGAAGGCGAAGGCTTCGTCCGCTGGTGTTTCGCGGCCAGCGACGAGCGTCTCGACGACGGCATTGCGCGACTGGCGCGCTTCCTGGGGTCGGAGACGATGCCAACGAAAATCGTCTCCGACCCCATTTAGGTTTGCGCGGTGAAAAAACCGCTCCTGCTCGCGCTCTGCGCGTTTGCATGCGTCGTTCACGCGACCGACATGCGCAAGACGCTGCACGTCGCCTTTCCCGTCGCCGAGAGCGGCTTCGATCCGCAGGCGATCGGCGACACGTACTCGGACAGCGTCTGCCTCGCGATCTTCGAGCCGCTCTATCGTTACGACTATTTCGCCCGGCCCGTCGTACTGCAGCCGAACACCGCCGACGGCCTGCCCGAGATCACCGACGACGGCCGCACCTACACGATCAGGGTGAAGCGCGGCATTCGCTTCGCTTCCGATCCCGCGTTCCAGGGAAAGCCGCGCGAGCTCACGGCCGACGACTACGTCTACAGCATCAAGCGCGTGTTCGACCCGAAGGTGCGCTCGTACTTGCTGTACCTGTTCGAGGGCAACCTCGTCGGCCTCGACGAGCCGCTTGCGCGCGCGAGAAAGAGCGGCAAGTTCGACTACGACGAAAAGATCGACGGCCTGCAGGCGCTCGACCGCTACACGCTGCGCATCCGCTTCAAGGAGCCCGACTATGCGTTCGCGTGGTGGCTCACGACGTCGAGCTTCGCGGCGGTTGCGCGCGAAGTCGTCGAGCGTTACCAGGATGCGTCGCATCGCGTGATGGAGCATCCGGTCGGCACCGCCGCCTATCGCCTCAAGTCGTGGACGCGCGGACAGCGCATCGTGCTCGAGGCGAATCCCGATTTCCGCGACGAGCGCTATCCGCGAGCCGGAACCGACGCGGCCGACGCCGCGATCGCGAAAGGCCTCGTCGGGCAAAGGCTTCCGCTCGTGGGCAACGTCGACATCGCGATCATCGAGGAAGCGCAGCCGCGAATGCTGTCGTTCGACCGCGGGCAGCTCGATTACGTGAACCTTCCCGCATCGCTCGCGGCGACGGTGCTCGACGGCGATCGGCTGCGGCCTTCGCTCGCGAAGCGCGGGATTGCGCTGCATCGCTCGCCGGAGCCTTCGCTGTCGTTCTTCTTCTTCAACATGGATGACGCCATCGTCGGCGGCTACGAGCCGGCGAAGCTCGCGCTTCGTCGCGCGATTGCAATGGGATACGACCGCGCCGCCGACATCAGGCAACTGGCGAACGGCCAGGCGCTGATCGCCGATCAGCCAGTGCCGCCCGGTCTCTTCGGCCACGACGCGTCGGTCGGCATTCGCGTGCCGTTCGACCCCGCGGCCGCGCGCGCCCTCCTCGACCGCTTCGGCTACAAGGACCGCGACGGCGACGGCTACCGTGAGACGCCCGACGGCAATCCGCTGACGATCGTCAAGGGCTCGACGACCGATGCGGCCGCGCGCGCGAGCGACGAACTGTGGAAGCGCAACATGGACGCGATCGGCATCCGGATGACGTTCGTGAAGAACAAATGGCCCGAGCTCAACAAGATGACCGAAGCCGGGCAGATGATGATGTGGGGGCTCGGGTGGATCAGCGGCATCCCCGACGGCGATCAGTTCTACAGCTATCTCGTGAGCCGCAACATCGGCACGTCGAACGACGCCCGCCTGCGCCTGCCTGCGTACGACCGGCTCTACGACGCGTCGCGCGTGCTTCCCGACGGACCTTCGCGCAATGCGATCTTTCGCAAGATGAACGAGATCATCGCGAGCTACGCGCCTTGGATCGTGGCCGACTATCCGTATCGCAACGATCTGACGCAACCGTGGCTGGGCGGCTTCAAGCAGAACCCGTTTCAGCGGTCGCAGTGGGCGTACTACGACGTCGCAGCGCATTGAAGCCGGTCTTGCGTCACGAAGCGGCAATGTCGGCAAACGACGGACGCTCGTCCGCGTAGCCCTCCGATAGCGGCGCCTGCGCGACCGCGGCTACGCTTGCGATCGACCGGGCGGCCGCCCGGTGCGAAACGCAGCGCGCCCAACCGGAGCGCGACGGAGCTTCCGATGCTGAATCTCAAATCGCTGTGGGCGCTGACGAAAGAGTCGGTGTCGGAATGGTCGAACGATTACGCGTCGAGCATGGGCGCCGCGCTCGCGTACTACACGGTCTTTTCGATTGCGCCGCTGCTCGTCATCGCGATTGCCGTCGCCGGCTTCTTCTTCGGCGCCGACGCGGCGCGGGGCGAGATCTTCGGGCAGCTCCAGGGACTGATCGGCGACCGTGGCGCCGGCACGATCCAGGCCGCCGTCGCGAGTGCAGGCCAGACCGATCACGGCACGTTCGCGGCGATCATCGGCATCGTCACGCTGCTGCTCGGCGCCACGACGGTCTTCGGCGAGCTGCAAACGGACCTCGACCGGATCTGGGACTCGCCGAAGCCCGAGCACGCCGGCATCTGGGGATTGATTCGCGGCAAGGTCCTCTCGTTCGGCATGGTGCTCGGCATCGGCTTCCTGCTGCTCGTCTCGCTGCTGCTCTCCGCCGGCCTGTCGGCAGTCGGCAAATTCTGGAGCGGCTGGTTCCCCGGCTGGGAGGTGGCGCTGCAGGTCATCAACTTCGTCATCAGCTTCGTCGTCATCACGGGCCTTTTCGCGATGATTTACAAGCTGCTGCCGCGCGTCCACATCGGCTGGCGCGACGTCTGGATCGGCGCGGCCGTCACGTCGCTCCTGTTCGCGATCGGAAAGCTGCTGATCGGCCTCTATCTCGGAAAAAGCAGCGTTGCATCGAGCTTCGGCGCCGCGGGCTCGCTCGTCATCGTGCTGCTGTGGGTCTATTACTCGGCGCAAATCTTCCTGCTCGGTGCCGAGTTCACGCGGACCTACTCGTACCGGCATGGCTCGCGCAGCCATCAGCAGAAACCGGTGAAGGCGAAGACGCCCCCGCAATCGAGCCAGGGCTACTCTGCGCAGGCGGCGGAGGGCGGCAGCGTTACGTCTTCTCCAAAAGGGCGCGAGCCGGCGAGCGAAACGGCACAACCGGCGCGTCAAGGACGCGACTGGCGCGTGCCGGTAGCCGAGGAAAGGATCGAGCCCCGCGAGCCCGCGTGGGCGAGGCTGCGAATCGCGGCCGGCATCGCCGCCGCACTCGGTCTCGTCGCGGGCGAAGTGTTGAACGAATTGCGGCGCAACGGCACGCTGCTGCGACGCCGCTTCCGCCGCGCCTAGCTCCAAAAAAGGGGCCAGGGTCGAATTTAGCGGCGCGGGCGGCGCGCACCATGCCGCTGTCCCGTGAAATTGGACCCTGGCCCCTTTTTTACGCCGCTTTTTTACGGCGCCGGGTGGATGTTGTCGACCCACGGCACGTTCTCGGGGTTCGCCTCGACATTCGGAATGTCGAGGTTCACGACGACCGGCTCCTGGCCGCTGCGGCAGAGCACGCA
>JAICLP010000366.1 GCA_025925475.1 Burkholderiales bacterium
CTTCGCGACGAGCGCATCCGCACCGACGAAGCGGCCGTCGACCATCTGCAGCGAGTTCGAGCGCATCTTCGGATCGAGGATGCGCTTGATCGCGTAGACGTAGTCGGCCGCCGTGAGCTCGCGCCGCTCGCCCTTGAACACCGGGTCGTCGGCGAAGTAGATGCCCTTGCGGATGTGGATCGTCCAGGTCTTGCCGTCGTCGGTGATCTGCGGCAGCGCCGTTGCCGTGTTCGGCACGAGCTTGTACGGCCGCGCGAGGTAGTCGTAGCGATACAGCGGATCGAAGATCGCGCGATTGACGTAGTTCGAATAGGCATCGCCTGCGGCCTGCGGATCGAAGCCGGTTTCGGCGACGGGGAATGCGACGTGCAGCGTCTTCGTCGAGGCCGATTGCGCGAATGCGAGCGGCGCCGACGCGACGAATGCCGACGCGACGAGCGCGAGGGTCGCGCGGCGGACCACGCGAAGAGCGTTCATCACAGCTCCTTCGCGATTTCGGGCTCGATCGATTCGGGCGTGTCGTTCGGTGCGTAGCGTGCGACCACATTGCCGTCGCGACCGACGAGGAACTTCGTGAAGTTCCACTTGATTGCCTGCGTACCGAGCAGGCCCGGCTTCTCCTGCTTGAGGAATCGATAGACCGGCGCGGCGGCATTGCCGTTGACGTCGATCTTCGCGAACATCGGGAACGTCACGTCGTAGTTCGTTTCGCAGAATGTCGCGATCTCCTGCTCGCTGCCGGGTTCCTGCGCACCGAACTGGTTGCACGGGAAGCCGAGCACCTCGAGACCGCGGTCGCGGTACTTGCGATAGAGCGATTCGAGTCCCTTGTACTGCGGCGTGAAGCCGCACTTGCTCGCCGTGTTGACGACGAGGACCACCTTGCCGCGATAGCGATCGAGCGAAATGGGCTCGCCCTGGATGTCGTCGACGGTGAAGTCGTAGAGGGTCGTCACGATGTCTCCTCCGTGCCCGGTGATGCGGGCATTATCGCGCGCCCGCTCGACCGACGTCGATCGGGGCCCGGAGTAGCATGGCCGCCATGGCGTCGCGGCAAAGCGCTGGAGTGCTCATGTACCGCCGATCGGGCGCGAGGCTGGACGTTCTGCTCGTGCACCCGGGCGGCCCGTTCTGGACGAAGAAGGACGAAGGCGCGTGGTCGATTCCGAAGGGCGAATTCGCTGCCGATGAATCGCCGGCTTCCGCTGCGCGGCGCGAATTCCTCGAAGAGACGGGAATCGATCCCGGTGCGCACCTCGTTCCGCTTGCCGTCGTCGCGCAATCGCGCGGGAAGGTCGTGCACGCGTTCGCCGTCGAAGGCGATGTCGATCCCGCGACGATGCAAAGCAACACGTTCGAGCTCGAATGGCCGCCGCGCTCGGGGCGCATGCAATCGTTTCCCGAGATCGATCGCGCGCAATGGTTTGCGCTCGACGAGGCGCGCGTGAAGATCGTCGCCGGCCAGCGGCCGATCCTCGATGCGCTGGCCGCAAAACCGAAATAGGGTCAGTGTAAAGAAGAAAAAAGGGGCCAGGCTCGATTTCCTCGAAATCGAGCCTGGCCCCTTTTTTATGCGAGGGCGATCTCGACGCGCCGGTTGCGCCGCCCTTCGCTCTTGATCTTCAGCACGCGGATCGCGCCGATCTCGCCGATGTTCGCGACGTGCGTACCGCCGCACGGCTGCAGGTCGATGCCGGCGATGCGCAACAGGCGCACGCGTCCGCTGCCGCGCGGCGGCTGCACGCTCATCGTCTTGACCAGCTCGGGCCGCGCATCGAGCTCGTCGTCGGTGATCCAGACGGTTTCGGTCGGCGTGCCGCGCGCGATCAGCGCATTCGTCTCGCGCTCGATCTTCTGCGCATCGAGCAGGCTCATGTCGATGTCGAAGTCGAGCCGCGCCTTCTCGGGCGCGATGTTGCCGCCGGTGACCGGCGCGACGACGACGCACGACAGCACATGCAGCGCCGTATGCAGGCGCATCAGCCGGTAGCGCCGATCCCAGTCGATCGCGAGGCCCACCGACTCGCCGACCTCGGGCACTTGCGCGCCCTCGGCGAGCCAATGCACGATGCTGTCCGCGTCGCCCTTGCGCGTGTCGCCGACGCGGACTGGCTCGCCGCTTTCGCGTGTCAGCACGCCGCTGTCGCCCACCTGGCCGCCGCCTTGCGGGTAGAAGATCGTGCGATCGAGGACCATGGCGCGCCCCTCGACGCCCACGACACGGGCGCGCGCCTCGCGCAGGTAGGCGTCATCCCGGAAGAGCCATTCCGTTGCCATCGCATTACACTTTCGTTTGCAGGCCGCTTGTTACCTTACCAAAGGAGGAAAGCGATGAGCATACCGAATGCATCGCCGGCGCTGTACAACGAGGACCTGGCGCCCGCACGCGAGCGCAAGTGGGGCGTCTTCAGCCTGTTCAACGTCTGGACGTCCGACGTCCACAGTCTCTGGGGCTATTACCTCGCGGCGAGCCTGTTCCTGCTGTGCGGCACGTTCGTCAACTTCCTGATCGCGATCGGGCTCGGATCGCTCGTGATCTTCTTCCTGATGAACCTCGTCGGCTATGCCGGCGTGAAAACGGGCGTGCCGTTTCCGGTGCTGGCGCGCGCGTCGTTCGGCGTGTTCGGCGCGAACGTCCCGGCGCTCGTGCGCGCGATCGTCGCCTGCTTCTGGTACGGCGCGCAGACGGCAGCCGCGTCGGGCGCGATCGTCGCGCTGCTCACGCGCAGCGACGTGTTCAAGACGTTCAACGCGAATACGCATTTCCTCGGTCACTCCGGCCTCGAGGTGATCTGCTTCGTCGTCGTGTGGGCGCTGCAGTTGCTCATCATCCGCCGCGGCATGGAGACGGTGCGCCGCTTCCAGGATCGGGCGGGACCCGCCGTGTGGGTAATGATGCTGATCCTGTCGATCGGGCTCCTGGTCAAGGCGGGCGGCCTGACGTTCGATCACGGCATTC
>JAICLP010000105.1 GCA_025925475.1 Burkholderiales bacterium
CCGCCTTTCGCCGCTGCTTCTGATCGTCGGCGGCGAATCGCCGACGCCCGATCCCGCGCTGACGCCGGAAATCGGCCGCCTGCAGCGGATCGCTGCCGAAGAAGGCGTTGCGCAGGACGTGCAGTTCGTCGGCCAGCGACCGCGGACCGAGCTGCGCTACTTCTACAGCGCGGCCAACGTGTTCGTGACGATGCCGTGGTACGAGCCGTTCGGCATCACGCCGGTCGAAGCGATGGCCTGCGGCATTCCGGTCATCGGTGCGCGCGTCGGCGGCGTCCAGTACTCGGTCGAGGACGGCCGCACCGGCTTTCTGGTCGAAGCCAGGAACGCGGAGGCACTCGCGCGCCGCCTCGCACACGTCTTCAGCGACCCGTCGATCCCACGCCTGCTCGGAAAGCGCGCGAAGCGGCGCGCGTGGGAACGCTTCACGTGGCAGCAGATCTCGCGCTCGCTCGCCGATCTGTACGCCGAGGTCGCGACGACCGCTTCGCTGTCGCGCACCGCCGTCGCGCAAGGCGTCCGTTAACTCACGCATCAGAAGGAGTTTTTTGGATACCGATCTTGGACAAAGGGTCGTCCTCGTCACCGGGGGCGGCCAGGGACTGGGCGCTGCGATCGTCAGCGAGCTCGCGCAGGCAGGGGCGAACGTATTCGCCGCCGACAGAAGCGAGCGCATCGAGAGCGTCGCGGCCGCGTTGACGAACGAAGGCGCGCGCGTCTACGCGTTGCGCGGCGACGTCGGCAACGAGGACGACGTGCAACGCTTCGTCGACGAGGCGAAACGACGCGCAGGGAGGCTCGACGCCGTCGTCAACAACGCGGGCATCGATCGCACGACCGGCGTCGACGAGCTTGCGATCGCCGACTGGGACGCGATCATCAGGACGAACCTGCGCGGCCCGTTCCTGCTGTCGAAGCTCGCGCTGCCCCTTTTGCGCGAAAGCCGCGGCGACATCGTGAACGTCGCATCGACGGCGGCGAAGCGCGGCTGGCCGAATGCGAGCGCGTATCACGCGAGCAAATGGGGCCTGCTCGGACTCTCTTACGCGCTGCACGCCGAATTTCGCGCGCACCACGTGCGGGTGACGGCGGTGATTGCGGGCGGCATGCGGACGCCGTTTTTGCTCGAGCGCTTTCCCGATCTCGATCCGTCGAAGCTGCAGGACCCGCGCGACGTCGCACGCGCCGTGCGCTTCGCATTGACTCAACCGCGCGAATCGGTCGTCGCCGAAATCACGGTGCTGCCGGTACAGGAAACGTCATGGCCATGAATGCACCCACCTCGCAACCGCGTCCGTGGGACCACCATACTCGCGCCGAAGGGCTCCCCCGAGGCGCGAGTCCCGCCCCCGCGGGGGGCAGCGCAGCGCGTGCGGTCTTCCTCGACAAGGACGGCACGCTCGTGCACGACGTTCCGTACAACGTCGACCCCGATTGCATCGACCTGATCGCGGGCGTCGGCGAATCGCTGCGCAGTCTGCAGGACGCCGGTTTTCTGCTGTTCGTCGTTTCGAACCAGCCCGGCGTGGCGCTTGGACGCTTCCCGGTGAGCGCGCTCGGCGCCGTCGAGGCGCGGCTCGACGAGTTGCTCGCGCCGTTCGGGGTGATGATCACCGCCTATTGCTGGTGCCCGCATCCGCCGGCCGGCATGCGCGGCGCGGTCGCCTGCACGTGCCGCAAGCCGCGGCCCGGGCTCCTGCTCGACGCCGCCGCAACGCACGGCATCGCGCTCGAGCGCTCGTGGATGGTCGGCGACATCCTGGACGACATCGAAGCCGGCACTCGCGCCGGATGCCGGACGGTGCTCGTCGACCGCGGCAACGAAACGCGCTGGCGCGCCGGCCGGCTGCGTACGCCGAACGCGATCGTCTATCAGTTCGCCGACGCCGCCGCGATGATCCTGGACGGCTCGCGCGACGTCGCCAGCGAGCGGCCGCGCGCGGCTCCTGCCTGAGATGAAGGCTCGCCCACGCTCGCTGCCCTCGCTGCCTCCCAGGGGGCGCAATCAGCCCCTGGCGGCGGCCCTGCGCGTCTGATGTCTACCGCGTGGCACAGCGCGAGCTCGATCCTCGCCGTGCGGCTCGATGGCATCGGCGATCTGCTGATGACGACGCCCGCGCTGCGCGCGCTCAAGGCGCGTGGCGGCGGTCGAACGCTGACGCTGCTCACCTCGCCGGCTGCGGCGAGCGCCGCGCGCGAGCTGCCGTTCGTCGACGACGTGATCGTGTTCGTCGCGCCGTGGATGAAATCGGCGGAAGCCGCGCCGGTGGCGCCCTCGGCCACGCTCACGCTCGCCGAAGAACTTCGCGCGCGCGCCTTCGATGCGGCCGTCGTGTTCACCGTCTTCACGCAAAGCGCGCTGCCCGCCGCGATGCTGCTGCATCTCGCCGGCATCCCCCGGCGTGCCGCGTACTGCCGCGAGAATCCGTATGCGTTGCTGACCGACTGGCGCATCGACCCCGACCGCGACGCGCGCGCCGGCGTGCGCCACGAGGTGCAGCGGCAAATCGATCTCGTCGAAAGCCTCGGCGCACGCGTGCGCGACGTGCGGCTGCACTTCCCCGTGCGCATCGATGCGCGCGAGCGCATGCGGGCGAAAGTTGCGGCGGCCGGCATGGATGCGAACCGGCGCTGGCTCATCGTGCATCCGGGCGCAAGCGCTCCGTCGCGACGCTATCCGGAGGCGAAGCTCATCGACGCCGTCGGGCGTTTGCAGGCGAGCGGGCGTTTTCAGATCGGCATCGCCGGTGCCGATTGCGACATCGCGTCGGCGCAGGCGATTGCCGCGCGAGTCGACGACGTCGTCGTGCTTGCGGGCCTTCTCGACCTGCCCGAGCTCGCCGCGCTGTTGCAGGCGGCCAACGTCGTCGTCTGCAACAACTCGGCGCCCGCGCACATTGCGGCGGCCGTCGGCACGCCGGTCGTCGATCTCTATGCGCTCACCAATCCGCAGCACACGCCGTGGGGCGTCCCCCATCGCGTACTGTCGCACGACGTCGACTGCAAGTACTGCCTGAAGAGCGTGTGTCCCCAGGGCCATCACCAATGCCTGGACGCTGTGTCGCCCGACCAGGTCGTCGCCGCGGTCGATGCGCTGGTGCCCGGCATCGCGGCGCGCAGGCGCAGGTCGCGTTCGCCGGCCGGCGTCGCGGCGAGCGCGTGAATCGGCCATGAAGACGCTCGGCATCAATGCAGCCTTCCATGATTCGGCCGCGTGCCTCGTCGATGACGGCCATGTCGTCGCCGCTGCCGAGGAAGAACGCTTCACGCAGATCAAGCACGGCAAGCGTCCGGTGCCGTTCTCGGCGTGGGAGCTGCCGTTCCATGCAATCGATTACTGCCTCGCGGAAGGCGGCATCGGCATCGACGATGTCGATCACGTCGCGTATTCGTTCGCGCCGGATCTGTTCGTCAACGGCAGCGGGCTGCCGTCGACGATCACGCTGCCCCTCGAGCCCAGCGCGATTCGCGTTCCGGCGGGCAAGGCGCCGTGGGATCCGCTGTTCCTGTCGTATGTCGTCAATGCGCCGCGACAGCTGGCAGGCGGTGCGCCGCATCACCTGCAGGCGCGCCTCCGCTCGAGCGCGAACGCGCCGCACTGGTGCTGGCATTACGTTTCGCATCACCTCGCGCACCAGGCGAGCGCATTTCTCGCGGCGCCGTTCGACGAATGTGCGGTACTGACCCTCGACGGCCGCGGCGAGAACACGTCGACGCAATACGGCGTCTATCGTGACGGCCACTACGATCGCCTGTCCGAAGTCCCGCTGCCGCATTCGCTCGGCCTCCTCTACGAGGATGTCACGCGCCACCTGGGCTTCCTGCATTCGTCCGACGAATACAAGGTGATGGCGCTGGCGTCGTTCGGCACGCCGCGCTTCGTCGATGCATTGCGCCGCCACGTTCGCTGGCACGGTGACGGCCGCTACGTCGCCGATGCCGTACCGTTCGCGCAGTTCTGCCCGCCGCGCAAGCGCGGCGAGGCGTTCCTCCCGGTGCACGCGGACGTTGCGCACGCGGTGCAGCGCGTGCTCGAGGAAACGGTGCTCGAGATCGCAAAGTGGCTGCGCGACGTGACAGGTTCGGCCCATCTTGCGATGGCGGGAGGCGTTGCGCTCAACTGCGTAATGAACGGGTTCCTGCGCGACAGCAACGTATTCGACGACATCTGGGTGCAGCCGGCCGCAGGCGATGCCGGCACCGCGCTCGGCGCGGCGCTCTGGATCGACCGCGAAGCGCGCGGCGGCGACGACGGCACGCACGCGTTCCAGATGGAGCACGCGTATCTCGGTCCGCAGTTCAGCGAGAGCGAGATCGAAGCCGCGCTTCGCCATGCGCGTGCGTCGTATCGCAGGCCGGACGACCTGCCGCAGACGATCGCCGGCCATCTCGCCCGCGACCGAATCATCGGCTGGTTCCAGGGCCGGATGGAATTCGGCCCGCGCGCACTCGGCGCACGCTCGATCCTCGCCTCGCCTCTGCATGCGCGAATGCAGGCGCGCCTGAACGAGCTCAAGGACCGCGAGGATTTTCGCCCGGTGGCGCCGGCGGTGCTCGAGGAAGCGGCCGGCGACTGGTTCGAGAACTGCACGCATTCGCCATTCATGCTGTTCGTGCATCGCGTGCCGCCTGCGCGCCGCGCGGCGATTCCCGCCGCGTGCCACGCCGACGGCACCGCACGCGTGCAGACCGTCTCGCGCGCCGTGAATCCGCTGTACCACGCGACGATCGCCGCGTTCGAACAGCGGACCGGCGTGCCGGTCGTCATCAACACGTCGTTCAACACGCGCGGCAAGCCGATCGTCTGCACGCCGCGCGACGCACTCGAATGCTTCTTCGCGTCGCCGATCGACGTGCTCGCGATCGGCCCCTATGTCATCGAAAAGGCCGTGCCGTGAATCCGCAAATTTCCGTCGTCATTGCCACCTACGAACGGCGCGAGCTTTTGCTCCGCTGCGTCGACGCGTTGCTCGCGCAGACGCTGCCGGGCGCGCAGTTCGAGATCGTCATCGTCGACGACGGCTCGTCGCGCGAGACGCGCGAGCAGCTGATGGCCGACCTGTTCGCGCGGCGGCGGGGACGTCGTGCGCCGACGCTGCGCTTTCTGTGGATGCCGACGAACCGCGGGCCGGCAGCCGCGCGCAACTGGGGAATCCTCGCCGCGCAGGGTCGCGTCGTCGCGTTCACCGACGACGACACGGTGCCGCAGCCCGACTGGCTCGCGTCGGGGCTCGCCGCGATCCGGCATGGCGCGGACGCGGTCGCCGGCGCCGTCGACGTTCCGCTTCCCGCCGTTCCAACCGACTACGAGCGCGATGCGGCCGGCCTGTCGAACGCGGGGTTCGTCACCGCGAACTGCTTCGTGCGCCGCGATGTGCTTTGCGCGGTCGGCGGCTTCGACGAGCGTTTCCGCTGTGCCTGGCGCGAGGACACCGATCTGTGCTTTCGCCTGCGCGCGAGCGGCGCGATCGTTCGTGCGTCGCATGCGGCGCGCGTCGTGCATCCGGTGCGCCCGGCGCGCTGGGGGGTGAGCCTCTCGCAGCAGCGCAAGGTGATGTTCGACGCGCTGCTGTACAAGAAATTTCCGCAGGGCTATCGGCGCTACGTGCGCGCGCGCCCGCCGTGGGAGTACTACGCCGCCGTCGTCGCCGGGCTCTGCGCGCTTGTGAACGCGCTGGCAGGTGTCTGGCTGCTGGCGATCGCGAGCGTCGCCGTGTGGCTCGGCGTCACCGCCGCATTCGCGTGGCGCCGGCTCGCCGACACGAGCCACGCGCCGCGCCACGTTGCCGAGATGATCGTGACGTCGCTCCTCATTCCGTGGCTCTCCGTCTACTGGCGAACGCGGGGCGCGCTGCATTTCCGCGTGCCGTTCGTATGAGCCTCGCGGAACTCGCTTCTCATCCTGCCGCCCTTCCCTCTTCGCAGGAAGAGACGAGCGCAAGCGAGGCGGGTGAGGCGCGCGCGCCGTCAGCATACGCACCGCCGCTGCCGCGCTTCGTGCAGATCGAGCCGGTCGGCCAATGCAACCTGCGCTGCCAGATGTGCGCGATCCAGTTTCGCAGGGACGGGCCGCCGCACGGCCCGCTCGCCTTTCTCGCGTTCGACGACTTCAAGCGTCTCGTCGAAGGCTTCGGCGACATCGACGAGCTGCAACTGCAGGGACTGGGCGAGCCGACGATGCATCCGCAGTTCTTCGAGATGGTCGCGTGGGCGAGCGCGCGCGGCATTCGTGTATCGACGAACAGCAACCTGACGCTGTGGTCGGAGCGGCGCGCGCGCCAGTGCGTCGAAAGCGGACTCTCGACGCTGCACGTGAGCCTCGACGCCGCGACGCCGGTGCTCTACGAGCGCATTCGCCGCGGCGCGCATTTCCCGAAAGTTATCCGCAACCTTCGCCGCGTGATGAGCGCGCGGCGCGCATGCGGCTCGGCGCTCCATGTTCGCGTCGTGACCGTCCTCATGCGGCAGAACCTGGACGAGCTGCCTGCGATCGTGCGGCTCGTGAGCGCCGAGGGCGTCCGCGACATGTTCGTGCAATACCTGTGTCACGATTTCGAGGAGCACTCGCTGCCGGACGAGTACCGGCCGATGCGCGATTTCATCCATGCGCAAACGCTCGACGCAATTCCGCGCGAGGCGCTCGCGGCGGCATTCGAAGCAGCCAGAACCGAGGCGGCTCGCTGCGACGTGAACCTGCGCCTGCCGACGCTCGAGCGGCGTGCTAAAGACGCTTCGGCGCCGCGCTGCGACTGGCCGTGGCGCGGCGCGTACGTGAGCTACCGCGGCGACGCGATGCCGTGCTGCATGGTCGGCACGCCGGATCGGATCAACTTCGGCAACATGCTCGAGCAGGGTGTGCTGCACGTCTGGGATGGCGCAGCGTACCGGCGTTTTCGTGAGCAACTCGCGGACGACGAGCCGTCGCCGATCTGCCGCTCGTGCTCGCTGTACCGCGGAACCTTTTGATGCGCCGGCATCATGAGCGGCGAAGGGCCGCCCCGAGCCGCGAATTCCGCCCCCGAGGGGGGCAGCGAAGCGGCGAAGCCGCGAGCGTGGGGGGACCATGGCCCTGACCGAACTCGCCTCGCGCCGCGACACGCCACGCAGGATCGCGCTGTTTCGTGCGCTGCAGCTCGGCGACCTGCTGTGCGCGGTGCCCGCGCTCCGCGCGGTGCGCAATGGCTTGCCGGATGCGGAGATCACGCTGATCGGATTGCCGTGGGCCGCGCAGTTCGTGCGCCGGTTCGCGCGCCTTGTCGACCGCTTCGTCGAATTTCCCGGTTTTCCCGGACTGCCGGAGCGCGAGCCCGACATCGGCGCATTGCCGCGCTTTCTCGCCGATGCGCAGGCCGCGCGCTACGATCTCGCGATTCAGATGCACGGCCGCGGCGACCTGACGAATTCGATCGTCGCCGCGCTCGGCGCGAAGGTGACGGCTGGCTTCTGCCCGCCCGGCGGCCACTGCCCCGACCCGCTGCGCTTCCTGCAGTGGCCGGACAGCGGGACCGAAATTCATCGCTGCATTGCGCTCACCGACTTCCTGGGTCTTGCGCGCGCGGGCGACCGGCTCGAATTCCCGCTCGACGATGACGAGATCGCGCAGGGCGACGCGCTGCTGGCGCGGCATCGCCTCGCATCGCGGCGCTTCGTCTGCGTGCACCCCGGCGCCCGGCTCTATACGCGACGCTGGCCCGCCGACTATTTCGCTACCGTCGCGCAGGACGTCGTGCGGCGCGGCTTCGCGGTCGTCCTGACCGGCAGCGGCGAAGAGGCGCTGATCACGCGGCGCATCGCCCGCGCGCTGCCGGCCGGCAGCTTCGTCGACCTCGCCGGCCACACGGAGCTCGGCGTCTTCGCGGCCGTGCTTCGCCACGCTCGGCTGCTCGTTGCGAACGACACCGGCGTTTCGCACGTCGCCGCGGCGCTGCGGGTGCCGAGCATCGTCGTTTGTTGCGGCGCCGATCCCCAGCGCTTCGCGCCGCTCGATCACGTGCTGCACGAAGTGCTGCATCACGCCGTCCCGTGCCGCCCGTGCGCGCACGTGCATTGCCCGATCGGGCACCCGTGCGCGCAGAAGCTCTCGCCCGAGCGCGTGATCGCGCACGTCGATGCGCGCCTTTCCCGGCGAAGAGAGGCGCCGCTGCGCTTTCCGGCGCTGCGTCCGGCGAGCGTCCGCGACGGCATTTCACCGCCGCCGCAGGGGGCGTGATCGGAGCACGGCATGCGTCGCTTGCGAATCCTCACCTGGCAGGTCCATGGCAACTACCTCTACTACCTGACGCACGCGCCGCATGACTTCTTCGTGCTGTCGAAGCCCGGTCATCCCTCAGGGTACGGCGGGCGCGGCGGCACGCTGCCGTGGGGCGACAACGTGCACGACTGCCCGGTCGACTCGCGGCGCGGGCAGTCGTTCGACTGCGTGCTGTTCCAGTCGCTCGCGCATTACGAGAAGGATCAGCACGAGATCCTGAGCGATGCGCAGCGCCGGCTGCCGAGGATCTACCTGGAGCACGATCCGCCGCTCGCGCATCCGACGAACACGAAGCACCCAGTCGACGACCCGTCGATGCTGATCGTGCACGTCACGCATTACAACGCGCTGATGTGGGATTGCGAGCGCGTGCCGACGCGCGTCGTCGAGCATGGCGTGCGGGTGCCCGACGGTATCGCCTGGAGCGGCGAGCTTGCGCGCGGCGTCGTCGTCATCAACCATCTCGAACGCCGCGGAAGGCGACTTGGCGCCGATGTCTTCGCGGCGTGGCGGCGCGAGGTGCCACTCGAGCTCTACGGCATGGATGCGCCGGCGAGCGGCGGCGCGTGCGAGCTGCCCTACGCCGCGCTGCTGCCGGCGATGGCGCGGCACCGCTTCTATGCGCATCCGGTGCGTTACACGAGCCTGGCGCTCGCCCTTTGCGAGGCAATGATGATCGGCCTGCCGGTGATCGGACTCGCGACCACCGAGCTGCCGCGGATCGTCCGCGACAGCGGCGGCGGCTACGTCGATACCGAGCTTTCGCGGCTCGTCGATGTGTCGCGCGAGCTGATCCGCGATCGCGGACAGGCGCAGCAGCTCGGGCGCAAGGCGCGCGCTTACGCGTGCGAAGCGTTCGCGATCGACCGCTTCGCGCGCGATTGGGATGCGGTCTTCCGGGAGGTTGCAGAATGAGGACGGAGCCGAGCCAGCCGTTGCGCGTGCTCGTTACCGGCGGAGCCGGCTTTCTCGGCTCGCACCTGTGCGAGCGCCTGCTCGAGGCCGGTCACGACGTGCTCTGCGTCGACAACTTCTACACGGGCACGCGCGCGAACGTCGCAGGTCTTCTCGCGCATCCGAGCTTCGAGCTCCTGCGTCACGACATCACGTTTCCGCTTTACGTCGAAGTCGATCGCATCTTCAATCTCGCGTGCCCGGCGTCGCCGCGCCACTACCAGTTCGATCCGGTGCAGACGACGAAGACCAGCGTGCACGGCGCGATCAACCTGCTCGGCCTCGCGATGCGGCTGCGCGCGCGGATCGTGCAGGCGTCGACGAGCGAGGTCTACGGCGACCCGGCGCAGCATCCGCAGACCGAGGATTACG
>JAICLP010000182.1 GCA_025925475.1 Burkholderiales bacterium
GGAGATCGTGCTCGACGCGGGTGGGCAATGCAGTCATGGGAATGGGCCGGTCGTGCCGGCATCGAGGCGATGGTCGCCGGAAGGAGAAATGTACGCGATTCGGCCGGGAGGGGCGATTTCGTCCCGCTGGCAGGCCGCGGTGCGACAAGCGCAAAATCGCAACTCGACCACGAGAAGGAGGACCGCAATGATCGTCAAGATGTTCGTTCGTGCCGCATCGCTCCTGACGACGCTCGGCGTCGCGCCCGGGGCACATGCATTCACGCTGACGAGTCCCGATTTCCAGCCCGGCGGTGCGCTTGCCGACGCGCAGGCGTACAACGGCATGGGCTGCACAGGACAGAACGTGTCGCCGGCGCTGCGCTGGTCCGGTGCGCCGGCCGGCACCAAAAGCTTTGCGCTGCTATTGCACGATCCCGACGCACCGACCGGCGGCTCCGGGTGGTGGCACTGGATCGCATATGACATTCCCGCGTCGACGACCGAGTTGCCGCGTGACGCGGGCAAGGCCGACGGCTCGGCGATGCCGAAGGGATCGAAGAGCGTCGCGAACGATTACGGTACGCCGGGCTACGGCGGTCCGTGTCCGCCCGAAGGCGACAAGCCGCACCGCTACGTGTTCACCCTCTACGCGTTGAATGTCGACAAGCTCGAATTGCCGAACGGCGCGCACGCGCCGGTCGTCGGCTTCGTCGTCAACGGCAAGACGCTCGGCAAGGCATCGGTGACCGGGATGTATGCGAGGCCGAGCAAGTAGCGGTTTTGAAAGGCGTGGCGAGGGGCGAGGAGTGAGGGATGAGGGGTCAATCGTAATGTCCGAACGCGCTCTCCTCCCTCAGCCCTCATTCCCCGTCCCGCTCACAGCCTTCCGCTCTCAGCCTTGGCCCTTCCCCTGCCATAACGCAAGCACCGCGCCCGACGGATCGCGGATCACGCTCATCGTCCCGTACTCGCCGACGTCCATCACGTCCTGCAGCACCGCCGCGCCCAGCGATTTCGCCTGCGCGGTTTTCGCGCGCACGTCGTCGACGCCAACGTACGCGAGCCAATGCGGATCGACGGACGGATCGGCCATCATGCCGCCGCCCACGCCTTCGCCGACGCCGATCATCGTGTAGCTGTGGCCGCCGGGCATCGGCATGTCCTTCAAGTCCCAGCCGAACAGGCTCTCGTAGAACTTGCGCGCCTTCGGCAGATCCTTCGTATGCAATTCGACGTGCACGAACGGGTTGGCCATTGCGATCTCCTTTCGTATGAACGAACGCACGCGAGTGCATGCGCCGACAATCGCACTGTACGACCAAACACCGAAGTGGGGTCGGAGACGAATTTCCCTTGCGCGCAAGTCGTCGCGGACACCTATGCGGGGACGAGACGCAAGCGGGTGATTTCCGACGGCGCACCGAGCCGCTTCGGCGGGCCCCAGTAGCCGGTGCCGCGGCTCGTGTAGACCCAGAGGCTGCCGAGGCGCGCAAGGCCGGCCGTGAACGGCTGCTGGAAGCGGACGAAGAAAGTCCACGGCAGGAACTGTCCGCCGTGCGTGTGGCCGGACAGCTGCAGGTCGAAGCCGGCCTTCGCCGCGGCCATCGCCGATCGTGGCTGATGCGCGAGCAGCAGCTTGACCGCCGACGCCGGCGCACCGGCGATCGCGCGCGCCGGATCGCTGCGATGCGAAGGATCGAAATGATGCGCCGACGGATCGGTGACGCCCGCGACGACGATCGGTGCGCCGCCATGGTCGAGCACGACATGCTCGTTCAGGAGGACGTTGACGCCAAGCCGTCGCAATTCGCCGATCCACGGATGCACGCCCGAGTAGTACTCGTGGTTGCCGGTGACGAAATACGTGCCGTGCCGCGCGGCGATGCGCGCGAGCGGCGCCGTGTGCCGCGCGAGTTGCGGAACGCTGCCGTCGACGAGGTCGCCGGTGATGGCAACGAGATCGGCGTCCAGACCGTTGACGACATCGACGATCGCTTCGACATCGTCGCGCGCGATCGTCGGCCCGATGTGAACATCGGTGATTTGCGCAATCGTGAAGCCCGAAAGCGACGGTGGCAACGAAGCGATCGGTACGTCGACCGTACGTACCTTCGCGACGCGCCGCGCATTGACATAGCCGACCAGCGTAAGCAACGCGGTCAGCACCGGTACCGCGACGGCACTCCACGTGACGTAGCTATCAATGGCGACCGGCAACGCCGCGCCGAGCGCGAGCGCGACGACGAGACCGACGTCGCGCAGGGCGGTCAGCACGAAAAGCGACGAGAACGCGCCGAGCGCGACGAGCCCCGTCCACATCAGCCCCTTCTCGCGACCGGCGACGGTCGCGCGGCGGTGCCGGAAGCCATACGGAATGAGCCACGCCGCTGCGACGAGGACGAGGCCACCTGCGACGACACCGGTAATGCCGAACGGCAGGTCGGGCAGCAACCGCGCGCCGATGTAGACGAGCAGCAGCCAGAGGATCAGCGTCATTCGCGACATTCGGGTCTAAACTGGGATCGAGTCGACGAAAAAATGGGGGCCGGTGAACGCTTGCGCAAGGCCGGCCTTCGGCGAGGAGACGAACGATGACGACCGATCCATTGCACGGCCGCCGCGGCGCATTGCATGCGCTTGCGGCAAGCGGCGCCGCGCTCGTCGCGAACCGCGCATTCGCCCAGCGCGAAACGCCCACTGCCGCCGCGCCTGCCTGCGTGCTGACGCCTGCGCAAACCGAGGGGCCCTTCTTCGTCGACGAGCACCTCGAGCGAACCAACATCCGCAGCGACCCGAGCGACGGCAGCATCCGGCAGGGCGTTGCCTTGCTGCTCGCGCTGCGCGTCTTCGCCGTGAGCAGGCGCGGCTGTGAGCCCGTGCGCAACGCGGCCGTGGACGTCTGGCATTGCGATGCCGCGGGCGTCTACTCCGATGCGGACGGCATGGGTCTGCGCACGCGCGGTGCGAAATTCCTGCGCGGCTACCAGGTCAGCGATGCGAGCGGCACAGTCCGCTTCACGACGATTTACCCGGGCGCGTACCGCGGACGCGCGGTGCACATCCACTTCAAGGTGCGCACGAACACAGGCGATCGCCGTAACGACTTCACGTCGCAGCTCTATTTCGACGATGCGCTGACCGATCGCGTGCATGCGGCGGCACCCTACGCCGCGTCGATCGCGCAGCGAACGCGCAACACGCAGGACGGACTGTTCCGGATGGGCGGCCGGGCGTTGATCCTCGCTGCGCGCCAGGCGGGTGATCGTTATGCGGGCACGTTCGACGTCGGTCTTCGCGCCGCTTGAACCGTCAGGCGGTGAGCTCGCGCACGAGCTGCGCGGCGGGAATCTTCCGGCAGCCGCTTGCGTTCTGCCCCGACCACAGCGGCGAGAAGTCGCCCGACCCACGTCGCTCGGCTTCCGCGCGAAGCGGCGCAAGCGCAGCGGTCGCGAGTGGAAACGGTGGCGCCTTCGCGCTGATCGGCCCGACCTCGCGCACCACGCGGTTGACAATGCCGCGCGCCGGACGCCCGGTGAAGACGTTCGTCAGCGCAGTATGCAGCGCCGCCTCGCTTGCCAGCGCATCGCGATGAATGCGCGACGTCGTCGCTTCGGGACACAGCAGGAATGCCGTGCCGACCTGCGCGGCAACGGCGCCCAGCGCAAGCACCGCCTTCACCCCTTGCGCATCGGCGATGCCGCCCGCCGCGATCACCGGCACGCGGACAGCGCGCACGATCTGCGGGACGAGCGCGAGCGTGCCGACTTGCGTCGTCAGATCGTCGGTTGCGAAAATGCCCCGATGACCTCCGGCCTCGAGGCCCTGCGCGATGATCGCGTCGACGCCCTTCGCTTCGAGCCAGCGCGCTTCGGCAACGGTCGTCGCGCAGCCGACGATGCGTGCGCCGAGGGCGCGCACGCGGGCGAGCAATTCGTCCGACGGCAACCCGAAATGGAAGCTCACGACCGCCGGCTTCACCTGCTCCAGCACCGCGGCCGACGCGGCATCGAACGGCGCGCGTCCGGGTCCCGGCTTGATCGCGGCGGGATCGATGCCGAATTCGTGGTAATACGGCGAAAGCGCCTCGCGCCATGCGTCCTCGCGCGCGGCATCGGCGTGAGGCAACGCATGGCAGAAGAAGTTGACGTTGAACGGCCGCGCTGTCTGCGACCTGATCGCGGCGAGCTCCTGCGCGATGCCGTCGGTCGACAGCAATGCGCAAGGCAATGAACCGAGCGCGCCCGCATTCGAGGCGGCGATCGCGAGCGCGCTCGCCTGCACGCCGGCCATCGGCGCCTGGATCAGCGGCACGTCGATGCCGAATAGTTGTCGCACTGTCATGAAACATCCCCCACGCTCGCTTCGCTCGCTGCCCCCGGAGGGGGCGCAGACAGTGGCTTGGGGCGGCCCGGCGCCACTGTCATGAAACATCCCCCAATGCCGAACGTCGTCTACACCGTCGGCCATTCCACGCGAAGCGCCGGCGAATTCGTCTCGCTGCTGAAGGCGCATGCCGTCACGGTGCTCGCCGACGTGCGCACCGTGCGCCGCTCGCGGCACAATCCGCAGTTTAACGGCGACGAACTCGCGGCGACGCTTGCCGCGAATGGAATCCGCTATGTGCCATTGCCGGGCCTCGGTGGATTCCGCAAGACGACACCCGATTCACCCAACGGAGGATGGCGCAATCTTTCGTTTCGCGGTTACGCCGATTATATGCAGAGTGCGGCGTTCGTCGAGCACCTCGACTCGCTGATCGCGCTGGCACGCGAAGGAACGGTTGCGCTCATGTGCGCCGAAGCGGTGCCCTGGCGCTGTCACCGGTCGCTCATCGCCGATGCGCTGCTCGTGCGGGGCTTCGAGGTGCGCGAGATCGCGAGCCAAACGAAAACGACGCCGCACCAGCTGACGCCGTTCGCGCAAGTCGACGGGACGGCGATCCGCTATCCCGCGCTCGCGTGAACCGTCTAATGCGCAGGACGGCCGTGCGGGTAGCGGTATTTCTCGGCGCAGCGGATCACGCCGTTGTTGGTCAGGAACTCGAGGCAGGCGCGCGCATCGGCGTCGTCGTGCACCTTGACCGGCAGCGGACGGCCCTCGATGACCTGCGCCGGCGGCGGCGAGGCGACGCCCGGCTCGCGAACCTCGACCGGCGTGATGCGCGGCTGCGCGAGCGCCGCGACGGACCCCAGCAAAAGAACGGCAACGAAAGCGGACTTGCGTCTCATCGAATGACCTCCCGGCGCGCCGCGAAGAAGGCGGCGGCCCCCCATTGTCCACAACCACTGCGCCCTGCGTCAAACCAGGGCCAATGCCTTCCATGGACTACGCGACGATCAAGCTCATCCACCAATCGGCGGTGACGCTCTCCTTCGCAGGCTTCCTGGCGCGCGGCGTCGGCATGCTGCGCGATGCGAGCTGGATACGCCATCGGATCGCGAAGACGTTGCCGCACCTCGTCGATACGGTGCTGATCGTATCGGCGATCGTGCTCGCCTGGCTGCTGCGCCTGACGCCGACGAACGCGCCGTGGATCGCAGCCAAGATCGGCGGCCTCGTCCTCTACATCGCGCTCGGCCTCGTCGCACTGCGCTTCGGCCGCACGAAGACCGTTCGCGCCGGCGCGTGGATCGCAGCGATGCTGACGTTCGCGTGGATCGTCTCGGTCGCAATCACGAAGGACCCGCGCGGCTTCTTCGCCGCGCTCGCCTGATCCTTCCACGCGATGTTGTATCGTCGGTTTTTTGCTCTACCTCCAGGAACGACGGCATGAGCGACGATAGCGAGAAAACGGATATCCACCGCGGCCTCAAGGGCGTCTACTTCGACCGCTCGCAGGTCTGCTTCATCGACGGGCGTGCGGGGGAGCTTCTTTATCGCGGCTACTCGATCCACGATCTCGCCGAGCGCTCGACGTTCGAGGAGACGTGCTATCTGCTGATGCACGGCGAGCTTCCGAATGCCGATCAACTGGCGCGCTTCGATGCGGCGCTGAAGGCCGCGCGTAACCTTCCGCCTGCGATCTACGACATCATTCGCGCCGTTCGCGACGCGCATCCGATGGACGTGCTGCGCACCGCGACGTCGGCGCTCGCGGCGTTCGATCCCGACGTCGACGACAATTCCGTTGAAGCGACGCTCGCGAAGGGCATTCGGCTCACGTCGCAGGTGCCGATCATCATCGCCGCGCACGAGCACATCCGCAACGGGCGCGAGCCCGTACCGCCCGATCCCGAGATCGGGCACGCGGCGAATTTCCTGCGGATGCTGAAGGGCAGGCCGCCGAGCGGCGACGCCGCGCGGCTGATGGACATCGACATGATCCTGCACGCCGAGCACGGATCGAACGCATCGGCGTTCACCGCGCGCGTCGTCGCGGGCACCGACGCGAACCTGCACGCGGCGGTCACTGCAGCGATCGCCGCGTTGTCGGGCCCCGCGCACGGAGGCGCGGCCGAGAACGTGATGCGGATGGCGCAGGAGATCGGCGATCCGGCGAACGCCGCCGATTACGTGAAGCGCAAACGCGCGAACAAGGAGGCGGTGATGGGCTTCGGCCACCGCGTCTATCGGGCCGAGGATCCGCGCGCGCGGCACATGCGCGCCGGCGTCGAGAAGCTGTCGCA
>JAICLP010000420.1 GCA_025925475.1 Burkholderiales bacterium
AAGATTTAGTGGAAGCGCTGACCCCCGGCGAGGGAGACTGGCTACTCGCCCAGTCTATCGACCCCGAGAGGCTGCCGGCTCACATTGCGATCATCATGGACGGCAACGGCCGCTGGGCCAGCCGGCGCCTGCTGCCGCGCGTCGCCGGCCATCACAAGGGCGTCGAAGCCGTGCGCGCCGCAGTGCGGGCATCGATCGAGCACGGCATCGAGTACCTGACGCTCTTCGCGTTCTCGAGCGAGAACTGGCGTCGTCCCCCCGAGGAAGTGTCGATCCTGATGGAGCTCTTCACGCGGGCGCTCGAGGCCGAGGTGGCGAAGCTGCACAAGAACCGCATTCGCTTCAAGGTCGTCGGCGACACGTCGCGGTTCGACCCGCGCATTCGCGACCTCGTCGCGGCCGGCGAGGCGCTGACCGCCAACAACACGCGGCTCACGCTGACGGTCGCGGCGAACTACGGCGGCCGCTGGGACATCGCGCAGGCGGCGCGACGCTGCTTCGCGGCCAATCCCGACGCGCTCGCGAAGGGCCTGTTCACGCCCGAAGCGCTCGAGCCGTATCTCGCGATGGCCTATGCGCCGGAGCCCGATCTGTTCATCCGCACGGGCGGCGAGAAGCGGATCTCGAACTTCCTGCTGTGGCAACTCGCGTACAGCGAGCTCTATTTCACCGACCTCCTGTGGCCCGACTTCGACGCGACTGCGCTCGCCGCTGCGATCACGTCGTACGCGGGACGCGAACGCCGCTTCGGCCGCACGAGCGCGCAGGTGCAGGCGCAAAACGACGCGCTGATCGAGGCGGCGCAGGTGCAGGCGCAGGACGCCTGACGCGGGCGCATCGCGTGCGCGACGTCGCGATCGAGCCGCCTGCAACCGTCGCCTTGGCTTCCGCCCTCGCAACGCGCGTCGTCACCGGCATCGTTCTCATCGGCGGCGTCCTCGCGGCGCTCTTCGCGCTGCCCACGCCCGCGTTCGGCATCGTCGTGCTGCTGATCGTGCTCGCGGCGGGCGACGAATGGGCGAAGCTGATCGGCCTTGCACACACGGAGCGCGCGGCTTTCGCGCTGCTGACGCTTGCCGTGGGTGCCGCGCTGCTGTGGATCGGTACGGCACGCGGCTATGAAACCGTTGCGCTCGTTGCGTGCGGCATCGCGACGCTGTTCTGGATCGCCGTCGGCGTGCCATCGGTGCTGCGCAACACGCTGCCGGCGTCGCGTCCTGCGCGTGCGATCTCGGCCTTCGTCGTGCTCGAAGGCGCGTTCGTCGCGATCGTCGTGTGCCGCTCGTTTTCGCCGTGGCTTGCGCTCGCTGCGATGGCGATCGTCTGGATTGCCGATACTGCCGCCTATTTCACGGGACGCCGCTTCGGCCGCCGCAAGCTTGCGCCGCTGATCAGTCCCGGCAAGACCTGGGAGGGCGCGTTCGGCGCGATCGTCGTCGTCGCCGTCTACGCGCTGCTGCTCGCGACATTCGTTCCCCATCCCGCTTACGGCGGCACGATCGACGCGACGTTCGTCGTGTCGGCGGTCGCGTTCGCAATCGTGCTCGCTGCGCTGTCGATCGTCGGCGACCTGCACGAGTCGCTGCTGAAGCGTCGCGCCGGCGTCAAGGACAGTGGCGCGCTTCTGCCCGGACACGGCGGCGTCCTCGACCGCATCGATGCGCTGCTCGCCGCGATGCCGCCCGCCGCGCTCGCCGCAACGATCTGGCTCGGGGCACCGTGATGCGGCGAGTCCTGACGCTGCTCGGTGCGACCGGCTCGATCGGCGATTCCACGCTCGACGTCGTCGCGCGTCATCCCGATCGCTTCAGCGTCGGCGCGCTGGCTGCGCATCGCAATCATCCGAAGCTGCTCGAGCTTTGCCGGCGTTTTCGTCCGCCGGTCGCCGCGCTGGCCGACGAGGAAGCAGCGCATCTGCTGGCGCGCGCGCGCGCCGCCGAAGCGATCCCGACGCGCGTCGTCGCCGGCGCCGAAGGACTCGTCGAAGTCGCGACGCTGCCCGACGTCGACACGGTGCTCGCGGCGATCGTCGGCGCGGTCGGACTGCCGGCGACGCTCGCCGCGGCGCGCGCCGGCAAGCGCATCCTGCTCGCGAACAAGGAAGCGCTCGTGATCGGTGGCGCGCTGTTCATGGACGCCGTCGATGCGAGCGGTGCGACGCTGTTGCCGATCGACAGC
>JAICLP010000235.1 GCA_025925475.1 Burkholderiales bacterium
CGCGCGGCAAGCCGCTCCGTCAGATGTTCGCCGAGTGCCAGCACGTGACGCTCGATCTCGCGAATGCCGACGCCGAGAAGGAGATCGAGCGCGGCACCCATCGCGTAGGTGCCCGAGTAGTTGTAGTTGCCGATCTCGAAGCGCCCGGCGTCGTTGCGCAGCGGCGCATCGGGACGCTCGACGAAGTGATCGTCAGCCGCGCCGGGCACGACGCTCGTGCGCGCGGCGTAGGCAGGCGAAAGGTCGCCGATCACGTCGCGGCGGCAGTAGAAGAGACCCATCCCATGCGGCGAAAGAAGGCCCTTGTGCCCGCTCGCCGCCCACATCGCGATGCCGCGCTCGCTCAAGCGAACGTCGAGAAGGCCGGCCCCCTGCACGCCGTCGACCACGAGCAACGCCGAGTTGTCGCGGCAGAGTTGCGCGACGCTGTCGAGATCGTTGCGCTGCCCCGGATAGAACGAAACGTGCGCGACCGCGACGGCACGCGTATGCGCGTCGACGAACGGCGCGAGCGCATCGGCATCGACCCATTGCGAGCGCACCGGGACGAGCCGAACCTCCACGCCGCGCCGGCGCAGGTTGAGCCACGGGAAGACGTTGTTCGGATGCTCGTCGGCCGGCACGACGACGTTGTCTCCGGGCCGCCACGCAATCGCGTTGGCGGCGATGTTGAGGCCATCCGACGTGTTGCGGCAGAAGGCGATCTCATGCGAATCACAGCCGAGCAACGTCGCCGCCTTGCGCCGCGTCGCCTCGATCTCCGATACCCAGGCGCTCTTGTCGCCTCCGCGCTCCTGCATCGCGGCGTAGAAGTGCGCCAGCGCATCGGTCACGCAGCGCGGCGGCGAATTCATGTTCGCGAGGTCGAAATAGAGGCGCTGCTTCGTGATCGGAAACTGCTCGCGCGCCGCTTCGAGCGCATGGATGGTGAGAGGTGTCACTGGACTACCCTCCGCGCTCCGCGCTTCGGGGCTTGTTCGCCCTCGGGGCGGCCCTTCGGGCTCAATGGACTACCCTCCGCGCTTCGCGCTTCGGGGCTGGTTCGCCCTCGGGGCGGCCCTTCGGGCTCACGCAATCGCCTCCATGTCGTCGTCGACACGATTGGTCGCCACCGGGAAAAGCGATGCGTACTTGAGACCGCTGCCGGTATTGACGACCACCACGTCCTCGTCGCTGCCGATGCCGCCGTTGGCGAGGAGTTGCCGCAACGCCACGATCGTCGTCGCGGCCTCGGGACACAGGAACAGCCCATCGGTCGCCATCACCTGCCGCACGGCCGCGAGTGCGGCTTCGCCACTGACGGCGATCGCCGCGCCGTTCGTCTCGCGCAGGATGCGCAGCACCAGGAAATCGGCAATGGGCTTCGGCGCGCGCAGGCCGCCCGGCAGCGTGTCGATGCTGCCCCACGGCACGCAGCGCATCCGGTTCGATGCGAACGCCTCGACGATCGGCGCGCAGCCGTCGTATTGCGTGACGATGAAACGCGGCATCCTGCCTTCCACCCAGCCGAGCTCGAGCAATTCGGCGAAGGCCTTCCAGATGCCGATCAAGCCGACGCCGCCACCGATCGGGTAGACGACGACATCGGGCATCCGCCATCCGAGCTGCTCGGCGATCTCGAGGCCCATCGTCTTCTTGCCTTCGAGCCGATACGGCTCCTGAAACGTATTGGCGCAAAACGCGTCGCGGGACGCGGCAAACGCGTTCGCGAGGCGGCCGCCGCGCGAATTGTGTCCGCCGAACGTGTGTACGCGCTGTCCGGACAGCGCGGCTTCGGCGAGCGTCGTGGCCGGCGCGTCGTCGGGAAGAAAGATCGTCGCGTCGATGCCGGCGCGCCGGCAGTACGTCGCCCAAGCGTCGCCTGCGTTCCCGGAGCTCGACAGGACGACGCGTCGCACGCCGAGCTCGCGCAGGCGCGTGACGCCGACCGCCGCGCCGCGCGCCTTGAAGGTGCCGGTCGGATTGCGTCCCTCGTCCTTCACGCGCAGCGTTCGCAGGCCGTGGCGCGCACCCCACTGCAGCGGCAGAAGCGGCGTGAAGCCTTCACCGAGCGTAACCGCCTGCGCCGGGTGCTGCACCGGCAGGAGCTCGCGATAGCGCCAAAGCGAGGCCTCGCGGCCGACGAGGTCCTCGCGTCGCACTTGCTTGCCCAGGCTGTCGAGGTCGTAGCGACAGAGGAGCGGTCCTCCGCACGTACAAAGGCCGTGCAGCGCGTGCGGGGGATGCGTGCTGCCGCACTGCGCGCATTCGAGATGCGACAGATACGACTGCCAATCGGGCAGTGCCGGCGGCTCGTTCCCGGCAGGGCGAGCGGCGCGAAGGGGTGGCGACTTCATGGCGGACGGAATCGCGATCACTATCCCCGCGCCAACCGTTAAAATCAATCCCGCCGAATCCACGATTCGTTAAGGTCTTTCTTGTCATTCCTGCCAGCGCAGCTGCGCGCATTCCTGGCCGTCGTCGATCAGGGGTCGCTCCGCTCGGCCGCCGATGTGCTGGGCGTGACGCCGGCAGCGGTTTCGTCGTCGCTCACTTCGCTGCAGCATGCAGTCGGGGCGCAGCTTTTCATGCGCGACGGCCGAGGCGTGAAGCTCACGCCGGCGGGGACGTCGTTCGCAAGCGATGCGCGGCGCATCGTCGCGCTGTCGGCAGGCGCGATCGCCTCGGCGCAAGCGGCGATGCAGGCGGTCGGGCCGCCGCTGCGCATCGCTGCGGTGGCGGCGGCGTGCGACGCGTTTCTCGGCGACCTGCTCGCGCGATTCATGGCGCATGCGGCGGATGCGCCGGTCGAGCTCGAGGTCGTTCGGCGCGATGCGCTGTGGACCCTGATCGAGGAGCGCAAGGCGGACATCGCGTTCGCCGAAGTGCCGCCGAAGCGCGCGACGCTGCAGCTCCTCGCAATTCGCCGCAACGAATACGTCGTCGCAGCAGCCGCGTCGCGGCGTTATGACAAGGCGGCGCTCGCGAAGTCGTTATGGCTGATACGCGAGCCAGGCTCGGGCACGCGGACGGCCACCGAGGAATTCCTCGCCGAGTATGCGATTTCGCCGCGAACGCGAACGATCGCCTCGGCGGCCGCGATCGTCCGCTGTGTCGCGAAGGGCGTCGGCGTGTCGCTGTTGCCGCGCGACGCGATCGACAGCGACGTGCGCGCGAGCGCGCTGCAGATCGTGCGCACGCCGTTCACGCCGCGCCCCCGGCCCTGGTGCTTCATCACCGCGGCCGATCGCGACCTGTCACCGCTTGCAGCCGCGTTTCTCGACGTGGCGCTGAAGAGTCGCGCGTTCGTGCCCGCGCAATAATCGACGTCAGGCAGCGCGGCCCGGATCGCGCAATAACTGGCCGAGCGTTTCGGGATTGACCGGCTTGACGAGATGCATGTCGAATCCGGCGATCGCCGATTTGCGCCGGTCCTCGTCCTGTCCCCAGCCGGTGATCGCAATGACGCGCATGTTCTTGCCCCAGCTCGCGTCCCGAATGCGACGGCACGCTTCGTATCCGTTGACGCCCGGCATCCCCAAGTCGAGGAAGATCGTCTGCGGCCGGAATTCCTCGGCCAGCTGGATCGCCTTTTCCCCGTCATGCGCGATGCGGACCTCGTGGCCCATCAGTTGCAGGAACATCGCGAGGCTGGCGGTCACGTCGCGGTTGTCGTCGACGACCAGCACCTTTGCCTTGCCCTCGATGGCCGGCTCATTGGCCACCATGGGCGTGTCGTCCGCGCGGCTGGGTCCCGCCGGCAGCCGCACGCGGAACTCGCTGCCGCGGCCGGGTCCTCCGCTGTGCGCGTCGATCGTGCCGCGGTGCAATGCGACGAGGCCCTTCGCAAGCGACAGACCGATGCCGAGCCCGCCGCCGGCCTTCGCAACCGGGCTGTCGAGTTGCGTGAACATGTCGAATATCGATTGCAGCCGTTCGCGCGGAATCCCGTAGCCGTTGTCGCTCACACACACCTCGATGTCGTCACCGTGACGCTCGGCCTTCAACGCGATGCGCCCTCCCTCGGGTGTGTACTTCGCCGCATTGTTCAGCACGTTGGAGAGGACCTGCGCCAGTCGGACCGGATCGCCGTCGACCCATAACGGTTCGCGCGGCAACGACACGCTGAGCTCGTGGCGCTCGTCCGTGATCGCCGGACGGCTCGCTTCGATTGCCGCCTGCGCGACATGACGAAGATCGAGGCGTTCGACGCGCAGCGTGATCTTGCCGCGCGTGATGCGGCTCACGTCGAGCAGATCGTCGAGCAGGCGGGTGAGGTGCTGCACCTGGCGCTCCATCATCGGAAGCACCGATTGCGCATGCGAGTCGGCGCGCGTCCTGCGCAGGATGTGGATGCCCATGCGGATCGGCGCAAGCGGATTGCGCAGTTCGTGCGCAAGCGTTGCGAGAAATTCGTCCTTGCGCCGATCGGCCTCCTTGAGCCGCTTCACCCGCGTGCCCAGGAACAGGAACCACGGCAATGCCAGCGCCGTCACGCAAAGCTGCAGCAGGTCGATGCGCAGCATCTCCGCATCGCCGGTGTCGGAATAGCGGACGAGCGACACGATCGCAAACGACGCGAGCGAAACGAGTCCGAGAACCGTGAGCTGCATGGCGCTCGAACGCAGCATGCCGAACATCAGTGCGACGAAGAGGAACGTCGCGTAGACGAGCCGCGTTTCCGGCGCGCGGTAGACGACGAACAGCATGGTGAACACGGCCGCCAGGACCTGGAACGCCGTCAGGCTCGGATCGACGAAACGCAAATTGAGGCCGAGCCGAAAGATGCCAAAGAACGCGACGATCAATATCGCGACGATCGTCGACGCCTCGACGAGCGTGGCCGTGTCGACCTTGCGCTGCAGGCTGAAGAGCGCCAATACGAGCAGGTAGACGATGGAGAACGCGCTTGCGAGCAGAAAGCGGTTCAGGCGAAGCCGCTGCCTGGCGTCGTCACGCGTCGACGCGGCAAGCTTGCGGACAAGCGCAGGCGACGAGCGGCTCGAGCTTGTCGTGTCAACGCTCGGAGACTGCGAGCGAAACCGGTTGACGATTCTCATCGGCCCGACGTCCCGCGGGATGTCCGGCTGGCGCGATATGCGGGACGCCGGCAGAACAGGGGCTGCCATCGTACGCCGCGCGCGGCGATGCGTCGCGGCCGGTGCAACAGGTCAAGCAGCGCGGCTAACGAGGTACCTCACACTCGCGGCGCTTCGGCGAGCTCCAACAGAACCTCGGCAGCCGTCGCACACTGCTCGCGCGAGACGTCGAGGTGGGTAACCGCGCGAACCGTGCGCGGTCCAAACGCATTGATGAGAACACCGCGCTCGCGCGCTTCGGCGACGAGCGTGGCGGCATCCGGCGCGTCCGGGGAGAGCTGGAACACGAGGATGTTCGTCTGCACGGTC
>JAICLP010000120.1 GCA_025925475.1 Burkholderiales bacterium
AGCGGCAGCGTCGTGCACACGCGAATCGAACAACACCGAGCCGCCGCAGCTGTCGGCGCGAGCGCGCGGCGCGAAGATCGTGCAGGTGATGACCGGGTACTTGAGCGGCAAGCAGAACGGGCTCGTCGTCAACAGCGGCGAGATCCACAAGGCGTCCGATCTCGTCGGCAAGTCGGTCGGCGTGCAGCGGGGCAGCGGCGCCAACTACCACCTCGCGTGGTTCCTTTCGCACAACCACATTCCGGTCGACAAGGTGTCGGTGAAGTACATGGATGCGCCCGACCAGGTGCCGGCGATGGCGCGCGGCGACATCGACGCGTTCTTCTCGTGGGAGCCGTTCCTGACGAAAGCGGCCGACACGATCCCGAAGGCGAAGATCTACAGCCGGACGATCGACGACGGCTTCGTGTTCGCCGGCAACGTCGCGATGCGCGAGGACATGGCGAAGAATCACAAGGACGTGGCGGTCAAGGTCGTGAAGGGACTGATCGAGACGGCCGACTGGATGAGAGCCAATCCAATGGACGCGGCGAAGGTCGCCGACGAGATCCTTCACGCGCCGTCGCTCGAGGTGCTCTCGCAGCAAATCCAGTATCTCGAATGGCCCGGCGACTTCCGCCGCAAGGTAAAGCAGCAGGAACTGAGTATCGCCGAGTGGGGCGTCGGCATCGGCCTCTTTCCCGCGAAAGACGCGAAGAAGCTCGTCGACGACCTGATCGATCCGGCGATCATCAAGGAAGCCGCGCCCGATCGCACCGACTTCTGAAGATCGTCAGGCGCTTTGCGATCGCATCGACCTACCGGGCGCTGGCATGCATGGCCGCACGCTTGAGTTCCGCGAGGCTGTCGAGCGCGCGCTCCGCCGCCCGCGCTCCGCCGGGAAGGTCGCCGCGCACGTACGGCGTGCGCAGCGATTCGATCGCGTCGAGCGCGGCGAGTGCGGCCGGCAGCACGCAGGCGATCCTGCGTCGCTGTCCGACCGTCAGGAACTCGGCGTGCATCGCATCGTGATCGACCGGAAGCAGCTCCGTCGCGTGCAGCGCGACGTTGAACCAGTGCGTACCGGCCAGCATGCAGGCCTCGATGACGGTCTCGTAGTCGGCCGTCGTGCAGCGTGCGAGCGATTGCTCGATCGCGTCCGCCTTGGCTCGATGCGCGCCGGCGTTCATCGCTCGCGTTCCGAACTGTCGAGGAAGGCAAGCAGTTCCCGCACGCAAGCCGCGTATGCATTGCGCCATTCGCGCTGCAACGACGCATCGGCGCGCTCGCTGCCGCGCACGAATCGCTCGCGCAGGTCCTCGATCGTGCGCAGCGCGATCGACGCGCGCTCGAGGGTTGCGGGCAACGCGGCACCGAGCGGCGGCTGTCCGACGTGCATCACATCGCCGGGCGCGTGCATGGCGTCATGCAGTGTGCCGGTCTTCCGGTCGGGCACCGCGTACACGCCTTCGACCTGCGAGTGGAAGGAATCGCTCTCCGTCGTCGCGCCGGATGCATGCAGCGCCGCATTGAGCAGGTGGACGCCCGCGTTCATCGCGCTCCAGATCCAGAGCTCCTGGTCGTTGCCCGGGTCGAGCCGCCGAAGCGTCGCGTCGAGGCGCCGAAACTTATCGAGATGTGAAGCGATCTTCATCGAATGTCCGTCGTTGCCGGAATGTATCACCGCAACGCTGCCCGACATTCGCCCATGACGATGACGTCGCGAGCCGGAATCTCCGTCGATCGCCTGGAGGCGGCCGCGCGGCGCGACCCGGGGCCCGCCGATGTCGGCGATGCGCTGCCGCCGGCGCAGCGCAAACCAGCGTCCCGCGCGTTGCTCGCGCGTCATTCGCCGTGGATCCTGACGATGCTCTCGGTGGCCGCCGGCGTCGTCGTCTGGGCGATCGCGAGCCGCACGCTCGATTCGCCGCTCTTTCCCTCGCCGCTGCGCATCGCGCAGGCGCTGATCGAGTCGATCGGCAACGGCACGCTGCTTGCCGATATTGCCGTGAGTGTGCGACGGATCGCGATCGGCTTCGTGCTCGGCTGTCTCGTCGGCGTCCCGCTGGGGCTTGCGATGGGCCTGTTTCCGCTCGTGCGCGCGTTCTGCGATCCGGTCGTGCAGTTCCTGCGCTTCGTACCGCCGATTGCCTGGCTGATCCCGGCGATCATGTGGTTCGGCATCGGCGAGACGTCGAAGATTGCGATCATCTTCTACATGACGGTGTTTCTCGTTCTGCTCAACACGATGACCGGCGTGGCCGCGATTCCGCGCAACCAGTTGCGCAGCGCGGAGAACTACGGCGTTTCGGGATGGCAGCTCTTCGCGTGGATCGTCTTTCCCGCGACGCTCAGCTACAGCGTGGCAGGCGCGCGCATCGCGATGGGCAATTCGTTCGCGGCAGTGGTCGGCGCGGAGCTGATTGCAGCGAACGCGGGACTCGGCTATCGGATCGTCGATTCGGGACAGTGGATGGCGATGGACCAGATGTTCGGGGCGATGCTCGTATTGGGGCTGCTCGGCATCGCTGCCGATCGTCTTGCGCGCTTGCTGGCAACGCGTTTCCTGCGGCACTACGTGCACGCCGACGATCATGGCGACTGAACCTGTGGCCGCCGGCAGCCAGGCTGCCGAGCAGGGAAGCATCGCGGTTCGCGATGTGAGCTTCGGCTTCGGATCGGGCCGGCCGGAGGTTCTCGACGACGTCACGTTCGACGTCGCGAGCGGCGAGTTCTTCGTGCTGCTCGGACCCTCGGGCTGCGGCAAGTCGACGGTGCTGAACCTGATCGCGGGCTTCGAGCAACCGACGCAGGGAACGGTGCTCGCGAGCGGTCGCCCGGTCGCGGGCGCGGCGCGGGATCGTGTCGTCATTTTCCAGGACAGCGACTCGCTGTACGGCTGGCTCACCGTTCGCGACAACGTGACGTTCCCGCTGCGCGTGCAGGGCATCGCGGCGAGGGAACGCGACGAGCGCGCGCTCGCGGCGCTCAAGGTCGTCGGTTTGAAAGGCCATGAAGACAAGTATCCGGGCGAATTGTCCGGCGGGATGAAGCAGCGGACGCAACTCGCGCGCGCGCTCGTGCTGGACGCGCCGATCCTCCTGATGGACGAGCCGTTCGCGGCGCTCGATGCGCAGACGCGATCGATCCTGCAGGACGAGCTCGTCCAGCTCAGCGTCACGATGCGCCGCACCGTGCTGTTCATCACGCACGATATCGGCGAGGCGATTCTGCTCGGCGATCGCGTCGGCATCATGCGCGCGGGACCGGGCTCGTCGATCAAGGAGACGATCGTCGTCCACCTGTCGCGTCCGCGGCGACGCGGCAGCGCCGAGTTCGGGGCGCTCTACGACCGGATTCACCGGAGCATCTCGGAAGAGGTGCAGCAAGCGTTGCGTCGCGAGGACAGTCTTCTATGAAACGTCCCCCCACGCTCGCTCTGACGATCCTCGTGCTTCGCACTCGGGTGTTCGCCCTCGGGGCGGCCCATCGGGCTCACGCGCTAGCTGCCCCCCGGGGGGCGGAGCCAGTCGCTTGGGCCGGCCCGACGTGACTGGCGTGAGCACCCTGACGCAGCAACGACGCGTCGGCGCGATGGGTTACGCGCTGTCGGTTGCCGTGATCCTCGCGCTGTGGCAGTACGGAAGCAGCCAGGCGATCATCCCGTTGCTGTTCCCGTCGCCGCTGTCCACGCTGCGCACGGCGATGCGACTTTTCGACGAGGGACGGCTGACGACCGACGTCATCGCGAGCCTGCGGCGCATCGCCATCGGCTTCGTCATCGGCAGCAGCGCCGGCGTTATGCTGGGCGTGCTCATGGGATCGTTTCGCTCGGTGCGGATCGTGTTCGATCCGTACGTCCAGTTCTTTCGCGCGCTGCCGGCGCTCGCCTGGATTCCGGCGGCAATGGTCTGGCTCGGCACGGGCGAGGAATCGAAGATCGCGCTGCTCGTCTACACGACGGTGTTCGTCGTCGCGCTGAACACGATGATCGGCGTCGCGAGCGTGCCCGCCAACCAGGTTCGCGCCGCACGCTGTTTCGGTTGCAGCAACTGGCAGGTCTTCCTGATGGTGAAGGCACCGGCGACGGTGCCGTTCATGCTGACCGGCATGCGGCTCGCAATGGGCAACTGCTTCTCGACGATCGTCGCCGCGGAACTGCTGGCGCCGAAGAACGGGCTCGGCTACCTGATCTTCAGCGCGCGGACCTGGATGCAGACCGAGTACGCGTTCGTCGGCATCGTCATCCTCGGACTGCTTGGGTTGATTGTCGATCGCGCGTTCGTGTTCGCGACGCAACGTCTGCTGCAGCGATTCCTGCCGCGCTCGAACCGTTGATGACGACGCGAACCGCCGAACGAATCGATGAGCTCGCCTTCGCAACGCTGCGGGAGGCGGCACACGGCATCCGTGAGGGTCGCTTCACCGCGGAAGCATTGGCCGCCGCATGCATCGCACGGACCCGCGCGCATGAGGCGCAGGTGCGCGCGTGGGCGTGGTTCGACGCGCAGCGCACCCTCGAGCAGGCACGCGCGGCCGACCGCCTGCTGCGCGCAGGCACGGGTGCCGGTCCATTGCACGGCATCTGCGTCGGCTTCAAGGACATCATCGACGTCCGCGGCCTTCCCACGGGGATGGGCTCCCCCATCTTCGCCGATCATGTCGCCGATCGCTCCGCTGCCTGTGTCGAGAAGCTCGAAGGCGCCGGCGCACTCGCGATGGGGAAAACCACGACGTGCGAGTTCGCGACGCAGCATCCGCCGCCGACCACCAATCCCTGGCACGCCGATTTCACGCCGGGCGGCTCGTCGAGCGGTTCGGCGGCCGCAGTCGCGGCCGGGTTCGTCCCGGCGGCACTCGGCTCGCAGACGCGCGGCTCGACGATCCGCCCTGCCGCGTATTGCGGCGTGGTCGGCTTCAAACCCAGCTTCGGCCGCATTTCGCGCTTCGGCATGCTGGAGACGAGCGCGACGCTCGACCAGGTAGGCATTTTCGCGCGCTCGCTCGACGATGCATGGCTTTTGACGCACGTCATGCAAGGTCCCGATGCGCGCGATCCCGCGACGTTGCCGCATCCTTCGTGGAAGGGCGGCGACGAATCGCTGACGGACGGCAGAACGGCTTCGCCACGACTCGCCGCGGTGCGCACGCCGGCGTGGAACAGGGCCGATCCCGCACAGCAGGCGCTGTTCGAAGCGAACTGTGCGACGCTGCGCGATGCAGGCGCGCACGTCGAGGCCATCGAGTTGCCGGAGGCATTCGCGGCGGCGGACGAAGCGACGCGCGTGATTCAGCTGACCGAGATCGCGCGCAATTTCGCCGACCTCTACGAGCGCGCGCGCGACCGGATGAGCGAAACGTTTCGCGCGCTCGTCGAGCGCGGCGCCCGGACGCCGGTGAGCGATTACGAGCAGGCGCTCGACGAGAAGCGCACCTTGCAGGATTCGCTCGGACGGTTCCTCGACGGTTACGATGCGATCGTCACGCCGCCGGCGACCGGCGAAGCGCCGCGCACGCTGCGCTCGACCGGCGACGCGTCGTTCTGCGTCATCTGGACGCTGTGCGGCGTGCCGAGCGTCGTCTTCCCGACCGCACTCGGGCCGCGGCGCATGCCGATGGGACTTCAGCTCGCCGGCGTGCACGGCGAGGATCGGCAGCTGCTCGAAATCGCATCATGGTGCAGGTCGGCGTTGCCGTTCGACGCGCGTCCATCGCTTCATGCAGGATGACGCGCGAGGCACGCTGCTCGATTATGGCTGATCGATTGCAGGACAACGAAGAGGAACGATGAAAGCCGACATGCAAAAGCCTCGCATCGTCTTCATGGGCGCCGGCGCCATGGGCTCGTACATCGGAGGCCGAATTGCCCATGCCGGCCATGACGTGACACTGGTCGACGGCTGGCGCGAGCACGTCGAGGCGATTCGCCGCGATGGCATTCGCCTTCGCGACACCGAAGGCGAGACGTCGGTGCGCGTGCACGCCTTGCACTTCGACGATATTGCGGAGTTCTCGCGCTCGCCGGTCGACATCGCGTTCATTGCGGTCAAATCGTACGACACCGAGGCGGCGAGCCGGCGCGTTTGCCCGTACCTCGCGCCCGACGGCTTCCTCGTCTCGCTGCAGAACGGCATCAACGACGCGACGCTCGCCCGTGTCGTCGGCGCGAAACGTACGCTCGGCTGCATCGCGAGCACGATCGGCGTTGCACTGAAGCGTCCCGGCCATGTCGAGCGGAGCTATCGTCCGGGCGGCGGCGCCTATACGGTGTTTCGCGTCGGCGAGGTCGAAGGTCGGATCACCCCGCGCGCTGAGCTCGTCGTAGGATTGTTGGCATGCGTCGACAGCGCGGAAGCCACTGCCGACCTTCCCGGCGAGCGCTGGGCGAAGCTCGCGGCGAATTCGATGCACAACGGACTCGCGGCGATCACCGGTCTCGGACACAAGGGCCTTTACACGCTCGATGCGACGCGGCGGATCGCGATCCGGCTCGGGGCGGAGGCGGTGCGGGTGGGCCGAATCGCCGGGTTGCGGCTGCATCCCGTTCGCGGCATACCGGCCGACGATCTGGAGGCGGCAGGTTACGGCGACGGCGAAGCGATGCGACGTGTCGAGCGCCGCATCGAAGGCTGGATGCCGCGGCTGACCGAGGAGGGTCGCCCGTCCACCGCGCAGGACATTGCCAAGGCGCGACGCACCGAGATCGACTACATCAACGGTGCCGTGTGCGCGAAGGCCGCGGACCTCGGCATCCCGGTTCCGATGCAGCGCGCGCTGTTGAAGACCGTCAAGCGCGTCGAGGCCGGCGAGATCGCGCCGCGCGTGGACAACATTGCCGAGCTCCCGCTCGCGCAGGCGAGTGACGTTCGGCCGGTCGCCGATTGATGCGTAAGCGAGGATGCGACGCCGGCGCGTTCGCGGCTGTATCCGACGCGGCCGGATGCGGAGGCATGGATGGCATATGACAATGCGGCACTGTTGGTCATGGATTTCCAGCAGGACGTGATCGCCATGCTGGCGGCGGGCGGCAGCGGTGCAGCGGTCGAGCGCGCCCGCGCGGCGATCGACGGCGCCCGGGCTCACGGCCTACCGGTCATCTTCGTGCGCGTCGCTTTTCGCGCTCGCTATCCCGAGGTGAGCGCGCGAAACAAGCGCATGAGCGTGCTGCGCGACAAGGGTCTTTTGCGCGAATCGAGTTCCGGTGCACAGATCGCGTCCGAGCTCGATCCGCGACCCGACGATCCGGTGGTCGTCAAGCGGCGGGTCAGCGCGCTTGCGCACACCGACCTTCCGACGCTGTTGAGCGCGAACGAAGTCGACACGCTGGTGCTGGCGGGCCTCGCCACGAGCGGCGTGGTGCTGAGTACGGTGCGACAGGCGGCCGACGCCGACTATCGACTGATCGTGCTGGAGGATGCGTGTGCCGACGCCGATGCCGAAGTGCACCGCCTGCTGATGAGGAAGGTGCTTCCGACACAGGCGAGCGTGATGACCGTGCAGGCGTTCCTGCGCGAGCTCCCGGCGTAGCGAAGGTCTGCGCGGCGAGCAGCAGGGTCGACGCTGCAATCCTGTCTGCATCGCAACACAGGCGTTCCCGTCTATGCGCTGTCGCCCTGATCGAGGCGATACCAGTGCTGCGCCGTGTTGATCGAGTTGTGACGCACCTCGACCGGCTGTCCGTCGTATGTGAACGCGACGCGCTGCAGCCACAGTACCCACGATCCGGGACGCAAGCCACAGAGCCGCGTCACGACGGATGATGCGGGAATCGTGCTGAGCGCATCGACGACCCGCGTGACGTTGATGTTGAACCGCTGCTGATAGATCGAGTACAGCGACTTGTTGCCATCGGGCAACAGCGATTTGCGCAGTCGCGGGAACAGTCGTGCGGGCAGGAACACGCTGGAGTGGTAGACCGGCGTCGCGCCGAGGTGCACCAGCGTGCCGAGCTTGAAGACCTTCTGCCCGTCGCCGGTACGCGGCAGCTGCAGCGCCTCGGCGATCGCAGGCGGCGCGTCGATGCGCTCGAGCGTCAGCAACGTCCGATGCGGCGCTTCCGAGGCGCCGTCGTGACGGGAGATGTTGAGAAAGCGATGAACGCTCTCCCGCTCGTCGAAGTGCAGCACGAACGTGCCCTTGCCCTGCGTGCGCATGAGCACCTTCGCCTGTTCGAGCTCGCGCACCGCGGCGCGCACCGTCGAGATGCCGACGCCATAACGCTCGGCAAGCCGCGGCTCGCTCGGCAGCATCTCCCCGGGCCGCCACTCGCCATCGACGAGACTCCGGGTGAGCTTTTGCCGGACTTCCTTGTAGAGCGGATGCTTGGCCATGAAACGGGCGGGCGCCATGCGCAACGAGCGGCGATTATCGCGTAACGCCCGTCGAGGAGCGCGCGGCCTTGACGCGCCGACGGTTCGCCGCTAGAGTCATGCGCGTCATTCGAATGAATCGAGCGCATGAAGCTTGTCGGTCCGCGCCGCTACACGAAGTACGTGATCGACGACCGCGTCGCGCGCCTCACCCTCGCACGCCCCGGGAAGCGCAACGCGCTGAACCGCGAGATGCGCAGGGAGGTCCAGGCGGCGTTCTACGACGTCGAGACCAATCGCGACGTCTGGATCTGCATCATCGACGCCGAGGGCGACGTCTTCTGCTCCGGCAAGGATTTGCTCGAGACGGCCGACCCGGCTGACGACGACGGTCTTG
>JAICLP010000409.1 GCA_025925475.1 Burkholderiales bacterium
CGAGCCGGATTACTACATCACGCTGAAGAACGGCTATGCGCGGGGCGGCATGCCGGTTGCCTTCGTCGGCCGCGTGCGCGGTTATTACGACATTCTGCTGCGCCGCGAAGCGGCCGGACGGCCGCTGCTGGAAGCGAGCCTGACGGAACGCTGAACCGCCTGCAAAGGCACGCGCGCGCAACGCGCGTGCGATCGCCTACCATTGCGGCCCATGATCGACGGGCTTCGCTTCGCTGCCGCCTGCATGCTGGCGCTTGCATGCGGTGTCGTACACGCGCAGGCGAGCGTTTTCGTCGAGGAACTGACGACGACCGAGGTCGCCGCGCGGATCGCCAAGGGCAGCACGACCGTGCTGATCCCGATCGGCGGCACCGAGCAAAGCGGTCCGGCGATCGTGCTCGGCAAGCACAACGTCCGCGTGAAGGCGCTCGCCGGGAAGATCGCGCAGGCACTCGGTAATGCGCTCGTCGCGCCGGTGATCGCCTACGTGCCCGAAGGCAACGTCGATCCGCCGTCGTCGCACATGCGCTTCGCGGGAACGATTTCGATTCCCACCGCGACGTTCGAGCGCACGCTCGAAGCGGCCGCGAAGAGCCTCCGGGCGCACGGCTTTCGCGACATCGTGTTCGTCGGCGATCACGGCGGCTACCAGCACAGCGAGGAAGCCGTCGCGCAACGGCTCGACCGCGATTGGGCGAAGACGCCGGCACGCGCGCATGCGCTCGTCGACTATTACCGCGTCACCGAAACGGAGTATCCTGCGGCGCTCGCGGCGCGCGGCATCTCGAAGGCGGAGATCGGCACGCACGCGGGACTCGCCGACACCTCGCTTTCGCTCGCCATCGATCCCGACCTCGTACGCAAGGACGCGCTGGCGTCGGGCCGCGATCTCGACGCGGCGCACGGCGTCTACGGTGATCCGCGACGCTCGAGCGCCGAGCTCGGCCGGCTGGGCGTCGATGCGATCGTCCGCCGATCGGTCGAAGCGGTCCGGCGCATGACGCAGCGCTGACGCATCGCTTCCCATCATTCGTTCTCTTTCCGGAAAGTCATTCGTGAAGCATCGCCTGTCCCTCGTCCCGGCGCTCGTCGTCGCGACGCTGATCGCGCTGCCGTGCGCAGCGCAACCCGCTGCCGCGCCGGTACCTGCCATTGCGACCGTTCCGGGCATGCCGCCCGTTGTCGATCCATCGAACCTCTACAGCGAAACGAGCGCCGCGCATCTCGGCGCCACCGCGAGCAACGCGCTGCCGCGCGTCTACGTGCCCAACATCCAGTCCGACGATGTCTACGTGATCGACCCGGCGACGCTCAAGGTCGTCAACAAGTTTCGCGTCGGCTTGAATCCGCAGCATGTCGTGCCGTCGTGGGACCTGTCGACGTTGTGGGTGGCGAACAACGCCGAGAACACGACGAAGGGCAGCCTGACGCCGATCGATCCGGCGACCGGAAAGCCCGGCAAGCCGATCGCGGTCGACGATCCCTACAACATGTATTTCACGCCCGACGGCCGCTATGCGATCGTCGTCGCGGAAGCGCACAAGCGGCTGGATTTCCGCGATCCGAAGACGATGGCGCTCGAGTGGTCGCTCGACGTGCCCGAGTGCGGCGGGATCAACCACGCCGACTTCTCGATCGACGGGCGTTACGCGATCTTCACCTGCGAATTCGCGAAGGGGCTCGCGAAGATCGACTACATCGATCGCAAGGTGCTGGGCTACCTGACGCTGTCGAAGGGCGGCATGCCGCAGGACGTTCGCATCAGCCCCGACGGAAAGCTCTTCTACGTCGCCGACATGATGGCCGATGGCGTATTCATCATCGACGGCGCGACGTTCAAGGAAGTGGGCTTCATCGCCACCGGCAAGGGCACGCACGGCCTGTATCCGAGCCGCGACGGGCGCAAGCTCTATGTCACCAATCGCGGCTCGAACAAGATCCACGGTCCCGCGCACGGCAAGGGCAGCGTATCGGTCGTCGATTTCGCGACGCAGAAAGTGGACGTGACATGGCCGATTCCCGGCGGCGGCAGTCCCGACATGGGCAACGTCAGCGCCGACGGCAGAAAGCTATGGCTTTCGGGCCGCTACGACAACGTCGTCTACGTGTTCGACACGACGACGGGCGCCGTGCAGAAGATCCCGGTGGGCAAGGAGCCGCACGGTCTTTGCGTATGGCCGCAGCCGGGACGCTACTCGCTCGGACATACCGGCAACATGCGCTAGCGGTACCTGCGTGCCCCGCATCAGCACCGTTTCCAACCTGGTCGCCGCTCCAACCCGAGAACCCAATCAACGCCGGCGTATCACCTCGAGCCCGTTCA
>JAICLP010000174.1 GCA_025925475.1 Burkholderiales bacterium
CGCGGTGCGCAGCTCGCGCACTCGCGCCTTGACCGCGTCGCTCACCTCGAGCGCATTCGCGCCGGTCTGCAGGAAGACCGCGATGCCGACGGCCGGCTGCCCGTCGACGGTCGTACTGATGTCGTAGCTTTGCGCGCCGAGCTCGACGCGCGCGATGTCGCGAATGCGCAGCACACCGTTCGGGCCCCCGGCGCGAACGACGATGTCGCCGAACTGCTCGGGCGTGACCAGGCGCCCGCGTGCGGTGACCGTGTAGACCAGCGACTGCCCGGGCGGTGCCGGCTCGGCGCCGATCTTGCCGGCCGCATATTGCTGGTTCTGCCCGCGAATCGCGTTGGCGACGTCGGTGGGCGTGACGCCGAGGCGCGCCATCTTGTCGGGCGCGAGCCAGATGCGCATCGAATAGCCGGAGCCGAACAGCGTCACGTCGCCGACGCCCGGCACGCGCTTCAGCTCGTCGATCATGTTGACCGTCGCGTAGTCGGCCATGAACGTCGTCTTCTGCGCGCCGATCCGCGACACGAGGGCGACGACGAGCAGGATGTCGTTCGACCGCTTCTGCACGATGATGCCATTGCGGCGCACTTCGTCGGGCAGCCGCGGCAGCGCGATGTTCACGCGGTTGTTGAGCTGGAACACCGCCGTGTCGACGTTCGTCCCGACATCGAACGTCGCGGTGATCGTGACCGTCCCGTCGGCCGCGGCGCTCGAGCTGAAATAGAGCATGTTCTCGACGCCCGACAGCTGTTCCTCGATCGGCGCCGCCACGGTCTTCGCGAGCGTCTCGGCGCTCGCGCCGGGATAGGTCGCGCTGATCGTGACGGTCGGCGGAGCGATTTCCGGGTACTGCGCGACGGGCAGGATCTGCGACGCGATGACGCCGGCGAGCGCGATGATGATCGCGATGACGCTCGCGAAGATCGGCCGGTTGATGAAGAAGCGCGAGAAGTTCCCCATCGACGTGCCCGGTCAGTGCTTCCCGGCCGTGGACGGGGAGGGCGTTGTCGACGACGCCTGCTTCGGCCCTTCGGATGTCGTGCCCGTCGAGGCGGACGCCTCTTTCGACGCTTCGGCCGTCGTGGCCGCCGCCTGCTGCGACGCGTCGTCACCGCGCGGCTGCACCGCGGCGCCGGGATGGAGCTTCATCAGGTTGTCGACGATCACGAGCTCGCCCGGCTTGAGCCCGTCGGTGACGATCCAGTCATTGCCGAGCCAGTTCGCCGTTTGCACGTCGCGCTGCGTCGCCTTGCCGTCGGCGCTTGCGATCCACACGCTTTTCGTCCGCTCGGATTGCGTGACGGCCGCTTGCGGGATCAGGTATGCGTCCTGTCCGCCCGCTTCGACGCGCACCTTGACGAACTGCCCCGGCAGCCACTTGAGGTTGCGGTTCGGGAATTCGGCGCGCAGCTGTACGGTCCCTATCTTCGGATCGACCGTGGAGCCCGTGAAGTTGAGTCGCCCATCGTTCGCGCTGATCGTACCCTTGCTGTCGACGATGCCGACCTTCGCGGATTCGGCGCTGTCGCGAATGCGATCGAAGTCGCTTTCCGCGACCGAAAAGCGCACCCACAGCGGATCGACCTGCGTGATCGTCGCGAGCAGATCCGTGTTGGCGGTGAGAAGGCTGCCTTCCGAGCGGACGGCGCGACTCGTGACGCCGCCGATCGGCGCCTTCAGGTTCGTGTACGAAAGGTTCAACTCGGCTTCGGCGAGCTTCGCCTGCGCGCCCTGGATCGCGGCCGCCGATTCCTTCACCGTCGATGCGGCCTGGTCGTACTCGCGGCGGCTGATCGCCTTCGTGTCGACGAGCGATTTCAGCCGGTCGGCCTCGCGCTGTGCGAGTTCCTCGCGCGCGCGTTCCTGCGCGAGTGCCGCTTTCGCCTGTGCAACGGCGAGCTCGAACGGCGCGCGATCGATGCGAAAGAGCGTCTGGCCCGCGGCGACCGATGCGCCTTCGTTGTAGAGGCGCTTTTCGAGAATGCCCGATACTCTCGGACGGACTTCGACCTCGCGCGAGCCCTCGGCCTGCCCAACGGCCTCGAGCACGAGCGGCACGCGCGTAAGCTCGGCGCGCTTGACTGCGACGGTGAGCGGGGGCGCCGGAGCAGGCGCGGCCTGTGCGCCCTCGGATGCGCCGCGCTTGCCGCAGGCGGCGACGAGAACGATCGACACGGCGATCGCGAAGGCGCGCGGCCAGCGGCCGCCGGCATGAACGACATTGGCGAAGCAGGGATTCATCGAGCGGGATCTTCGGTTGGCAGCGGCATTATATACATTGCATACGATATATGACGGCTATGGATTGGGGCAGACGCCACCGGAGCGGCGCTCGATAGTACGCGCAGGGCCATTGTCACGCTCGCGTTTTTGCTCGTGGCGCCGTGCGCATCGGCGCATGCGATCGTGACGTCGTCGCAACCAGCGGCGAACTCGGTCGTCGCACCGGGCGATCTGCACGTGCGGCTCTCGTTCAGCAGCCGCATCGATGCGGCACGCTCGCGCATCGAGCTCACCGGGCCCGATGGAAAGCCGTTGGTATTGCCGATCGCCGGCGCCGGCACGCTAGGCATCGCGACGGCACAGGCGCGCGTCGTCGCAACCGGCCGCTGGACGCTGCATAACATCCGATCGGATACCGCGCGTCATCCGGATCGCAGCCGTCGCCACCCTCGTCACCGCGGCGCTGACGACGCTCGTCACCGCGCTGGTGCTGAGCACCTCGCTCGGCCTCGGCGTGCGCGTGGCGCTGCCCGACATCGTTTCGCGGATGGCGCCCGCGTTGCCGCGGCTGTCGAGTCCGCCGCAGTCCTCGCTCGGCACCGTTACCGCGCCGGGTGATATTGCCGCCCGCAACGACGATGATCGTGCGTGGTCTGGCCGATGGGCTCGATCGGCCCGATCGAAAGCCTGCGCGATCCGGAGGCGGTCCAGCATCGGCTCTTCGTCGTGCTGATCGTCGCGTTCGCGCTGTTCGAATGGGGCGTCCGCACCGGACGCATTGCCTCGCGCTGGCTGCCGCGCGTCTTTCCGCTCGTCACCGCGATCGGCGGCATGCTGCTGCTCCTGCATTCGCATGCGGTCGGGGACGTGAAGGAGCAACTGCTGATCGAATATTCGAACCTGCCGATCGCCGTGCTCGGCGTCGTCGCCGGTTGCGCGCGCTGGATCGAGGTCGCTGTGCCGGACGGCGAGGGGCGCATCGCCGGGTGGATGTGGCCCACCGCGTTCGTGCTCGTCGGGCCTTTGCTGCTGAATTACCGCGAGGCGTGACAGAATGCGGGCCTCGATCGACGGATGCATCCGATGAACGCGAAAGCGATTTCCGAGACGCGCGCCGACCTGTCCGCCGAAGGCGACGTCAACCTGTCCCCGCGCCGCAGGCACTGGGAGGAGCAGCAGCTTTCGCCGCAAACGCGCGCGCTGCTCGCCGACGACGCGAAATACTTCCTGCACCAGTCGCTGTCGACGCCGTGCCTCGATGCGCTCGCGTCGTCATCGGGCATCTGGCTCACCGACGTCGCGGGCCGCCGCTACATGGATTTCCATGGCAACAGCGTGCACCAGGTGGGTCACGGCCATCCGCGCGTGGTGCAGGCGGTGAAGGACGCGCTCGACACGCTGCCGTTCTCGCCGCGCCGCTTCACCAACGACTTCGCGGTGACGCTCGCGCGAAGGCTCGTCGAGCGGGCACCCGGCAATCTCGCGAAGGTGCTGTTCGCGCCCGGCGGCACGAGCGCAATCGGCATGGCGCTGAAGCTCGCGCGTGTCGCCACGGGTCGCCACAAGACGATCTCGATGTGGGACGCGTTCCACGGCGCATCGCTCGATGCGATCTCGATCGGCGGCGAAGCGCTGTTCCGCCGCGACATGGGGCCGCTTCTGCCGGGCACCGAGCACGTGCAGCCGTGCGATCCGCGCGGCTGCCGCTTCGGGTGCGCGGGAAACTGCAACGCGCGCTGCGCCGACTACGTCGACTACGTGCTCGGCAAGGAGGAGGACGTGGCCGCGGTCGTCGTCGAGACGATCCGCTCGACCGACGTGCAGATTCCGCCGCGTGCGTATTACGAGGTGCTGCGAAGCGCGTGCGATCGCCACGGCGCGCTGCTGATTCTCGACGAGATTCCAATCGGCCTCGGACGTACCGGGACCATGTTCGCGTTCGAGCACTACGGAATCGTTCCCGACATGGTCGTTCTCGGCAAGGGCCTCGGCGGCGGCGTGTTTCCGCTGGCAGCGTTGATCGCGCGCGAAGGGCTCGACGTTGCCGCCGACCGCGCGCTCGGCCACTACACGCACGAGAAGAGCTCGGTCGGCTGCGCAGCGGCGCTTGCGACGCTCGACGTGATCGACGACGAGCAACTGCTCGTGCGTGCGGACACGCTCGGCGCACACGCGCTGGCGCGGCTTCGCGACATGCAGCGGTGCCTGCCGCTGATCGGCGATGTCCGCGGCATCGGCCTTTTGCTCGCGGTCGAGCTCGTCGTTCCGGCGAACGGCGCGCCGGCGCGCGACGCCGCCGAGCAGGTGCTCTACGACTGTCTCGCCGCGGGACTGTCGTTCAAGGTCGGGCAGGGCAACGTGCTCGTGCTTGCGCCGCCGCTCGTGATCGCCGAGCATGACCTCGACCGCGCGCTCGACATCGTCGAGACGGCGATCGCGAAGGCATCGTAGAATCGGCGCGGTTCCATTCCCGGAGTCGTTCGATGAAAGTCGCAGCATTCGTTGCAGTCGTCGCATTCGCCGTCGTCGCATCATCGGCCGACGCGCAGGGCCTGAAGCGCAAGCCGGGCCTGTGGGAAGTCCAGATCGGCGGCAGCGGCATGAACATGCCGAACATGAGCGAGCGCCTGGCGCAGATGCCGCCCGAGCAGCGCGCGCGCGTCGAGGCGATGATGAAGGAGCGCGGCATGTCGTTCGGCGCGAATTCGATGTCGACGCGGATGTGCCTGACCCCCGAGGAGGTCAAGGAGGAGAGCGAGTCGCTGAACAGCTGGCTCAACAAGTCGCGGCGGGAGAGCGGCTGCACGAGCAAGGCATTCAAGCGCACGGCGACCGAGATCACGTTCAGCGGCGTCTGCAAGGAAGCCGATGGCGATACGCGCGAGGTGCAGGGGCGCGTCTTCGACATTTCGCCCGAGCACTACAGCATGGAGATGACGAGCCGCTCGAAGGAGCATGGCGAGCGGACGATGCAGCAGAAGGCCCGCTGGCTGTCGAGCGATTGCGGCAATCTCAAGTGATCGACAGCGCGAAGACGCGGTAGCGCGCGCGATGAAGGTCGTGCGCACCGATTCCGAGCTCGAGCTGCCACAGGTCGACCGGCGGCTGCGCGAGATCGGCGCAACGCTCGTGCTGCTGCCCGAAACGACGAGCACCGACGATCTCGCGCACGAAGTGCGCGACGCCGATCTGCTGCTGATGTGCTATGCGCCGATTCCCGCACGCGTCGTCGAAGCCACGACGCGGCTTCGGGGCATAGTCAAGTACGGGGTCGGCATCGACGCGATCGACATCGACGCGGCGATGCGGCGGGGTATTCCGGTCGTCAACATTCCCGAGTACGCCGAGGAGACGGTCGCCGAAGGCGCGATGGCGCTGATGCTCGCGCTCGCGAAGAAGATGAAGCCGATCGCGCGCGAGATGGATACGCAGGGCTGGGCGTGGCCGACGCAACGCTGGCTCGCATCTGATCTCAGTGGGAAGACGCTCGGCCTCGTGGGGGTCGGCCGCATCGGTGCGAGCGTCGCCCGGATGGCCGGGCAGGGCTTCCGGATGCGCGTGCTGGGTTACGACCCGCATGTCGACGCCGAGCGGATGGAACAGCTCGGCATCGCAAAGCGCGCCGACCTGCGGGCGATGCTGGGCGAATGCGACATCGTGTCGGTGCACGCGGTGCTGTCGAACGAGACGCGGCATCTCCTCGGCGAGCGTGAGCTTGCGTGCATGAAGCCGACGGCCTTATTCGTGAACGTCTCGCGCGGTGCGCTGGTCGACGAGGCGGCGCTTGTGCAGTCGCTGGCGAACGGCCGCATTGCAGGCGCGGCGCTGGACGTTTATTCCGACGAGCCGTTGAACCCAACCGCACATCCGCTCGCGCCGCTCTACGCATTGGACAACGTGATCCTCTGGCCGCACCTGACGTTCTACACGGCCGAGGCGATGCGGCGTCTCGAGGACGAGACGCTCGAACGCTGCGTGGAGATGCTGGAAGGCCGGCCGGTGCTCGTCAAGTCGCGCGATCCGCGGCTTCGCGCACAGCGCGAGGGCGTGCGCTTCCCGGATTAGGGCTCCGGCATTTGGACAATGTACTGAATGCTTGGCAAGCGCGCTCTTGTTCCAACCAGCGCCCATTCACACTTTTTGCACGACGCGCTGTTAGGCGGCGCTATTTTTCCGCTTGGCGTTGATTGCAAAGCGATGCCATGCTGGCGATGCGGCGATGCATGGTTTCAAGACAAGAGACGCTTCCTTGCCGTCAAATAGGTTGGCGACTTTACGTTAGGCCGCGGTTTGAACTCAGGTCTGCGCCTGCCTCATAATCGGTACGGTGAAGGTCCGCGACGCCCTTCGACTGCTTGCCGACGACGGTTGGCGTTGGTTGCGACCCGCGGCAGCCATCGTCAGTTCAAGCATCCGACGAAACGTGGGCGAGTGACGGTTCCGGGCAAGCCGAGTGATGAACTTGCTCCCGGGACGCTGAACAGCATCCGAAAGCGAGCCGGGTTGAAGTGAGGATAGATATGCGTTACGCCATCGTCATTGAAAATGCCGGGCAGAATTTTTCTGCTTACGTGCCGGACC
>JAICLP010000241.1 GCA_025925475.1 Burkholderiales bacterium
CACGAATCCGTGGCCCTTTCGCAACGTCATCCGCGGCGCCGGACCATGAACGGCGATGGCTGCGCACGTCCTGCCCCGCGCATCCCTGACCGGCACGGCGAGGCACACGGAATCGGCGAGATACTCGCCGACGTCGGTGCCGACGCCATTCGCGCGTATGGCCTGCAGCTCGCGCTCGAGCGCTGCCCGGTCGACAATCGTGCGCGGCGTATAGCGCTGAAGCGGACCGGCGCCGAGCAGCGCGCGGGCGCGCGACGCCGGCAGCGCGGCAAGGAGCAGCTTGCCGCTCGCCGTGCAGTGCAGCGGCACGCGCGAGCCCGCCTTCATGTGCAGCCGGACGTTCGCCGAGGTCTCGACTCGCTCGAGATAGAGAACCTCGTGGCCGTCGAGCATCGTGAGGTTGCACGTCTCGCCGATCGCGTCGACGAGCCGCGCGAGGATCGCACGCCGCTGGTGACGCTGCGGCGATTGCATCTGCACGTCGAGCGCGAACGCGGCGGCGCGAGGCCCGACGATGTAGCGCTTTTCATGCAGCTCGCGCTGCACGAGGCCTCCGTCGGCGAGGAGGCGCAGGATCCGGAACACGGTCGGCTTGGGCATGCCGATCGCACGCGTGAGGTCCTCGAGCGTCGGTGCCTTTTGCGCGGCCGCGATGCGCTCGAGCACGGCGAACGCACGCAACGCAGCCGATTCCGTGGCATCGGTGGTGTCGAGTGCGCGGGATTTCGTTGGACGGAACTTCATATTTCATTATTGCAACATTCGACTGGCGGTGCAACGCAGGCCATGACCTCCCTCCGCTTCCTGCGCGCGTCCGGGTGACGCACGTGCTCAATCGATCTCCAGCACGACCTTGCCGAGCGTGTGGCCCTCTTCGACGAGGCGATGCGCGCGGGCAGCGTGCGCGAGGGGCACACGCGGCTGACGGCGACTTTCAGCGTGCCGTCATCGAAAAGCGGCGCAACGTTCTGCAGGATGCGGGTCTGCGCAATGCGCGCGCCGGCATCACCGAGGAACGATGGCGCGGTCATCTGCACGTAGCCGACCCGCACGTTGCGCAATCGCGCCTGATTCACGTCGGCGAGCTCGCACGGCGTCGAGAGCAGCGTTGCGATGCGGCCATACAAGCGCAGCGCGCCGAACGATCGGCAGAACGGCGAAAACGCGAACCCGCATCTGGTGCGCGTCGGTGATCGCCGGGGCTGGCACGTCGGTGAGCCGCAGGACATGGCGTCGCCCGGCGCCGTCATCAATACCGCCTTCATGATGCGATCAATGGAGGTTGGATTCGCAGACGCTGCTCAGCGCGCCGGCGATCGGTCGCCTGCGCAAGCGCGCATCAAGCCGCGGTACGCTCGTTCGGGTGCCACAAGAGCGCGACGCGGTGGGCGAGGATCCGTTCGAACGGCGTGTCGAACCAGTCGTTCTTCGACAGGCGATGAAACCACGATGTCGAGCGGGAGCGCTTGCGCTGTTCCGATTCGAGCGCGCGTCGGCTGGCAAGACGGTGGAGCACGTAGAACTGGCAGCCGTCGTCGACCGACGTTTCCAGCAGTTGATAGCCCTGCCACTCGGGACATTCGAGCAGCATCGGCCCGTGCTCGCACTGGTACCACGCGCACAATTCCTCGCGCCAGTCGTCGGGCGTCCAGATGCCGACAAGGAAAACCCACGGTCCGGCATCGGGACCGAAGCGTCCATCGGTGAAGATGCGCGTGGCGCGCTTCTCGTCGACGCCTCGCGGCGCGCTGCCCTGGTCGGACAGGATGATGCTGCCCTTCCGGTCAGCGCGTCGCAGGCATTCGGCAGCGCCGATCGTGCGCGCCGCGACTCCTTCGACGCTTCGGCGCTCGAGCAACGGCGTGTGCCAGATGAGCATTCAGCATGCCCTGGCCGCACGCCGTGCTCGCGCGCCATCCACGACGTCCTCCTTCATGCTGCCTCTCCTCCGATCGAACTTTCGCCGCGATGACGCTCTGTTCTTGTCGGCGTTGTCGCATTGTCGGACAGAAGCATGACGACGGTTTTGCAAACGGGGACAGCAACGTGTCGATTTGGGACAGGCGTCGCTCCGGCTCGCGGTCGCGACTCGAGTACGTGACCCGGTCAACCCACGGCTCGTCGCCTCGCCGAGGTTGCCGCACTCGGCGAGCGGCGCGAACGGTGTCGCCATTGGGAGGGACTGCAGCGAAAGTGCTGCCTGAACCAGCGCGAGAGCGCGGGCGCGCCGCTGAATCCAACCTGCTCGGCGACCTCGGACAGCGGACGCTGGCTCGCGAGAAGACGCGTGGCGACGTCCTTGCGGACATCGGTCAGCACCGACGAGAAGGTTTCACCGTTCGCGGCGAGGTAGCGGTGGACGGTGCGCCGGTCGACGCCGAGACCACGTGCGACCTTTTCCGCGTTGCAGTTTCCGCTCGACAGCAGCAGGCCGACGAGCTCGCGCACTTTCTCGTCGATCGTCGCGCCGCGGTAGACGATCATCGAGTCGAGGTAGCGGTGCGCGTACTTCGCGAGCATGACGTCGGACATCGCGAGCGGCGTATCCAGGTCGATCGCGCGAAAGACGATGCCGTTGAATTCGTGCTCGAACTCGACGCGGCAACCGAAGAAGCGCCGGTGCGCGGCGGTACTGCGTGGCGCGACGTGCTCGAAGCAAACGCGGTGCGCCTTCCACTCCGGGCCGGCGAGGCGGCGCAGGATGCGGTAGAAGGCGCCCAGCGAAAGATCGGTCACCTGGAAGCCCTGGCCCGCCGTCGATGTCAGCACATCGAGGCTCAGGATCGCGAGGTCACGCGTTTCCTCGAGGTGCAGCACCAGCGATTCGTTGTGGAACGGCAGATAGCGCGCGAGCGACAGCAGTGCGGCGCGAAAATCGGGCTCCTGGTGAACGACGATGCCGATCGGACCGAGGATGCCGAGCGCGCGTGATTCGGCCAGGCGCAGCCCGAAATCCTCGATCTTCGCGGCCTCGCTCGATCGCTCGAGCAGTTCGGCGAACGCCTGCGCCGAGATGCGCGCATCGAGGTCGTCGAGCGCGGCGAGGTCGAGGCCGGCCGCACGCACGAGCCGCTCCGGCGACAGGCCGAGCGAGCGCGCGAGCATCGCATAGCCGGTGAGAATCTGGCTTCGCGCGAGATACGGCATTTCCCCAAAATGATAAGCCAAAGTCCCGAACGGCAATGCGCGCGAACGGCAAAGTCCGAGAATGGCCCGACCCGTTCGTTCGCGAACGACGCACGCGAGAGGAGGCGCCATGCATTTCTTCGACGATTCGCTGTTGCCCGAAAACCAGGAGAAGCTCGTGATCCAGGCAGCGCCGTACGGCCCGGCGTGGCTGCCTTCGGACTCGGATGACATTCCGGTCAGCATGGACGAGCAAGTGCAGAAAGCGGTCGATTGCTACAACGCCGGCGCGACCGTCCTGCACCTGCACGTGCGCGAGGCGGACGGCAAGGGCTCGAAGCGCATCTCGACGTTCAACGAGCTGCTGGCGCGTCTTCGCGACGCGGTGCCGAAGATGCTGCTGCAGGTTGGCGGATCGATCTCGTTCGCGCCGGAGGAGGCGGGTCAGGCTGCGCGCTGGCCGGGGATCGACACGCGTCACATGCTGGCGGAACTGACGCCGAAGCCGGATCAGGTCACCATCGTCATCAACACGAACCAGATGAGTATGGTCGAGCTGATGTCGAACGACGACATCGCCGGAACCAGCATGTCGCGGCCCGAGTACTACCGGGCCTATCAGGAGATGGTCACCGAGGCGCCACCTTCGTTCTATGTCGAGCATCTGAAGCGGCTCGTCGCCAAAGGCATTCAGCCGCACTTCATGATCGGCAGCATTCACCAGCTCGAGACGGTGGAGAGGCTCATCCGCAGCGGCATCTACACGGGACCGCTGGTGCTGAACCATATGGCACTCGGTGGCGGTTACGCGGGCCGCAATCCCTGCGACATGCTCGAATTCGTCCGCCGTTGCCCGGATGGCGCCGTGTTGACGATCGAATCCCTCATGCGCACGGTGACGCCGATTTGCACGATGGCCGTCGCGCTCGGTCTTCACGTCCGCGTCGGCATCGAAGACAATCTGTGGAAGCGCAAGGGCGAGCGCTTCACGTCGGTGCAGCAGGTCGAGCAGATGGTGCGCATCGCGCGCGAGATTGGCCGTGACGTCGCGAGCGGCGACGAAGCGAAACGCATCTATGAAATCGGAACGTATTACCGAAGCGCGGACGAGGCGCTTGCGCAGCTCGGCTGGCCGCCAAATCGCAGGCCGGGGCAGCGCGGCTTCCCCGTGAATGCCGGCGCGGCGCCGGCGCGCGAACCGCGCGCAACCGCGCGACTCGCCGAAGAGGCGCACTGACAACAACGACGATGGACCTGCACCTCGAAGACAGGATTGCGCTCGTCACCGGCGCGGGCGGTGCGATCGGCGCCGCCATCGCGGCGAAGCTGATCGAGGAAGGGTGCAGGGTCCACGTCGCCGACATCGATCTCGATGCCGCGCGGGAGACGGCCGGGCGATGGCGCGAGCGCGCAACGGCCGTACGCATCGATGTGACGGACGCAGGCAACGTGCAGCGCAATGTCGACGCGATCGTTGCGCGCGACGGCACGCTCGACATCCTCGTCAACAACGCCGGCATTCTGAAGACCGCGTCGATCGTCGAGTCGACGATCGCCGATTGGGACGAGGTGTGCCACGCGAATCTGTCGAGCGTCTACTACTGCTGCAAGGCGGTCCTGCCGCAGATGATCGCGCGGCGCTACGGCAAGATCGTCAACATTGCGTCGATGTCGGCGGCAAAGGCGGGTGGCGTCTTCGGCAACGTTCTCTACGGGACGACGAAAGCGGGCGTCGTGGCGTTCACGAAAGGTTTCGCCCGCGAGCTCGCGCCGCACGGCATCAACGTGAACGCGATCGCGCCCGGAGTCGTCGAAACGGCGATGACGCGCTCGCGCCTGACGCCGGAGATTCGAGCGCGCGTCGTCGGCGCAATGCCGATGGGGCGCCTGGCGAGCGTCGACGACGTGGCCAACGCCGTCGCCTTTCTCGCCTCCGATGCAGCGTCGTACATCAGCGGCGACACGCTGCTCGTCGACGGCGCGTGTTTGACGCGCTGATGCACGCGCGCCTGGCTCAGCTTCCCGGCAGTCCCTGCGCCACCGGCCAGAAGTAATCCTTCCAGCTCGACGGCAGCCGCTTGAGGGTACCAACCTCGTTCATGTATTTCGCGAACACCATCGTGTTGTGCGGCGTGACGCCGATGCGCACCTGCGGGTCGGACAGGATCTTGACGAGGTCGTCGGCCGTGAGCTTCTGCTCCTTCGTCATCGCCAGGTACATTTCGG
>JAICLP010000440.1 GCA_025925475.1 Burkholderiales bacterium
CGAACCACGTCGAGATGTCGAACCCGGGCAGTCCCGCCTCGGCCATCGTCGGCAGGTCGGGTGCCAACTTCGAGCGCTGCGCCGTCGTCACGGCGAGCGCGCGCAGCTTCCCCGCCTTGACCTGGCTCATCGCGCTCGCGAGGTTGTCGAACATCAGCTGCGTGTCGCCGGCGAGGAGCGCCTGCATCGCGGGCGCCGCGCCCTTGTACGGCACGTGCACCATGTCGACGCCCGCGTCGACCTTGAAGAGCTCGCCCGCGAGATGGCCGGCGCTGCCGATGCTGCCCGAGCCGAACGACAGCTTGCCGGGGTGCGCTTTCGCGTAGGCGATCAGCTCCTTCACCGAATGCACGGGCAGCGACGGATTGACGACGAGCACGTTCGGCGTGATCGCGACGAGCGTGATCGGCGCGAAGTCCTTCTTCGCGTCGTACGGCATCTTCGGATACAGGCTCGGATTGACGGCATGCGTCGAGAGCGCGCCCATCACGATCGTGTAGCCGTCCGCTGGCGACTTCGCGACGTAGTCGGCGCCGATGTTGCCGCCCGCGCCGGGCTTGTTCTCGACGATCACGCTCTGTCCCCACGCCTCGCCGAGCTTCTGCGCGATCGCGCGCCCTGTCGTGTCGAGCGGGCCGCCGGGCGGGAACGGCACGACCAGCTTCACGGGCTTCGATGGGAACGTTTGCCCGATCGCGGGCAGCGCGAGCGCGCAGGCGAGGGCCAGGATGACGTGGGCGATGGCGCGGCGCGCCGGGATACGGGGTAACGGCATGGTGGCGTTGGCCAGCTGGAGAAGGGGGCGGCGCAGTGTAGCAACGAATCCGACCCCGTTCGGGGGGTTTTGCAATAGAATCGCAACCCGAAGTTGGCAGGCCAGGTACCTAAACGCTCGACTGGAGGAATCATGATGCATCGCCCGAACCGCATTGCCCGGATCGTGGCCGCGCTGGCATTCGCCTGCGCCACGACCGCCGCGCAGGCGGCCACCGAGATCGTCTGGTGGCATTCGATGACCGGCAAGCTGAACGACATCGTCAACGAGATCGCCGACAAGTTCAACAAGTCGCAATCCGAGTACAAGGTTACGCCGGTCTTCAAGGGCCAGTACGACGAGTCGATGACCGCAGCGATCGCCGCGTATCGCGCAGGCAATCCGCCGCAGATCGTGCAGGTGTTCGAAGTGGGCACGGCGACGATGATGGCGGCGAAGGGCGCGGTGAAGCCGGTCTATCAGTTGATGGAGCAGAACCACGAGCCGTGGAATCCGAAGGGTTTCCTCGGCGCGGTGTACTCGTACTACGCCGATACGTCGGGCCACCTGATCTCGATGCCGTTCAACAGCTCGACGCAGGTGCTCTACATCAACGATGACGCCTTCAAGAAGGCCGGCCTCGATCCCACCAATCCGCCCAAGACGTGGGAGGAAATGGAAAAGGCGATGGACAAGCTCAAGTCGGGCGGCGCGTCGTGCGCCTTCACGACCGGCTGGCAATCGTGGGTGCAGCTCGAAAGCTTCAGCGCGTGGCACAACGTGCCGTTCTCGACGCTGCAGAACGGCTTCGGCGGCCTCGGCACGCGGCTCGAGTTCAACGGCCCCGTGCAGACGATGCACATCAACAACATGAGCAACTGGATCAAGAAGGGCTGGTTCGTCTACAAGGGCCGCAAGGACGAGCCGCTCGCCGCGTTCACGAGCGGTGAATGCGCGATGATCACGACGTCGTCCGGCTCGTACGCGAACATCAAGGCGAA
>JAICLP010000280.1 GCA_025925475.1 Burkholderiales bacterium
CCGAAGAACAAGATCGACAAGGAAGCGGTGATGCTGACCGATGACGAGAACATCATCGACATCCAGTTCGCCGTCCAATACAACCTGAAGAGCGCCGAGGACTACGTCTTCAACAACCGCCGTCCGGACCAGATCGTCGCGTACGTCGCCGAGTCGGCGATCCGCGAAGTCGTCGGCAAGGCGAAGATGGACTTCGCACTCTACGAGGGACGCGAGCAGATCGCGAAGCAGACCGAGCAGCTGATGCAGCAGAACCTCGACCGCTTCGGCACCGGCGTTTTCGTGCAGAAGGTCACGCTGCAGAACGTGCAGCCGCCCGAGAAGGTGCAGGCGGCCTTCGACGATGCGGTGAAGGCCGGCCAGGATCGCGAGCGGCTGAAGAACGAGGGCGAGGCGTACGCGAACAACGTGATTCCGCAGGCGCGCGGTACGGCCGCGCGTCTTTTGCAGGAAGCGGACGGCTACAAGGCCGAAGTCGTGCAGCGCGCCGAAGGCGATGCGCAGCGCTTCGACCAGGTGCTCGTCGAGTACCAGAAGGCGCCAGGCGTCACGCGCGAGCGGCTCTACCTCGACGCGATGCAGTCGGTGCTGTCGAATTCGAGCAAGGTGCTCGTCGACCAGAAGAGCGGCAGCCTGCTGTACCTGCCGCTCGACAAGCTGATCCAGCAATCGACGCAGTCGTCGCACGCGACGACGCCCGACGTGACGATCGGGCCGCCGCGCGCAGCTCCGCCGCAGGACGGCTCGATGTCGCTCGACCCGTCGCGCTCGCGCGACGCGCTGCGCAACCGGGAGCGGCCATGAAATTTTCAATGCCCCTCCTCGCCGCGTTCGTCGCGCTCCTGTTCATCGCGTCGCAGTCGGTCTACACGGTCGACCAGCGCAAATACGCGATCAAGTTCCAGCTGGGCGAAATCGTCGACACGAAGACGACGGCCGGCCTCTATTTCAAGCTGCCGCTCGTGCAGAACGTCAAGTTCTACGACAAGGTGAACCTGACGCTCGACAATCCCGAGCCCGACCGCGTCACGACGTCTGAGAAGAAGCCGCTGCTCGTCGACTTCGTCGTGCTGTGGCGAATCATCGACGTCGGCCAGTACTACCGCTCGGTGCAGGGCGACGAGGAAGCCGCGCGGCGACGCCTTTCGCAGACGGTGCGTGCGAACCTCGCCGAGGAGTTCAACAAGCACGACGTGCACGAGGCGATCTCGTCGGCACGCGACAAGATCACGGCGGTGACGCAGCAGAAGGCGAATGCCGACGCAAAATCGATCGGTGTCGAAGTGATCGACGTGCGCCTGCGGCGCGTCGAGTTGCCCCCGGACGTCACGGGTCCCGTGTACCAGCGGATGGAATCCGAGCGCCGCCGCGTTGCGAACGAGCTGCGCTCGCTCGGCGCCGCCGAATCGGAGAAGATTCGGGCCGATGCGGATCGGCAGCGCACGGTGATCCTCGCCGATGCCTACAGCCAGGCGCAGAAGAGCAAGGGCGAAGGCGATGCGAAGGCGTCGGCGATCTACGCGCAGGCATACAGCCAGAATCCCGAGTTCTATTCGTTCTACCGCAGCCTCGAGGCGTACAAGGCGACGTTCCACAACAAGGGCGACCTGATGGTGCTCGATCCGAGCGCCGATTTCTTCCAGTACTTCAAGGATCCGGGGACCAGCCGCACGCCGCCGCGCGCGCCTGCGAAATAGGCGCCAGGAGCACGCGTGCCCGATTCGTTGTGGACCGCGCTCGCGCTGCTGCTGATTCTCGAGGGATTGCTGCCGTTCGCGGCACCGAAGCTGTGGCGTGAAGGATTCCGGCACCTGACCGAGTTGACCGACGGACAGCTTCGCTTCATCGGGATGACCTCGATCGGCATCGGCCTCGTCGCGCTCTACCTGCTCTGACGTTGCGGGCCATGCACAACTGGCTGCTTCCTGACGCGATCGACGACGTGCTGCCGGCCGAGGCCGCGGAGCTCGAAGCGTTGCGGCGCACGCTGCTCGATCACTTCGCGGCGCACGACTACCGGCTCGTGCGTCCGCCGCTGATCGAGCATCTCGAATCGCTTCTGACCGGAAGCGGCCGCGACCTCGAGCTCTTGACCTTCAAGACGGTCGACCCGCTGTCGGGACGCCTCGTCGGCGTGCGCGCCGACATCACGCCGCAGGTCGCGCGAATCGATGCGCACCTGCTGAACGAAGCGGGTGCGACTCGCCTGTGCTATGCGGGAAGCGTCGTGCGCGCGGTCGCCGACGGGCCGGGCGCAACGCGCGAAGTCGTGCAGGTCGGCGCCGAGCTCTTCGGCGTGCCGGGAACCGATGGCGATCGCGAAGTGATCGCGCTGCTCGCGTCATCGCTCGCCAGGGCCGGTCTTCGCGGCCTGCATCTCGACCTCGGCCACATGGGCGTCTACCGCGCACTCGCAAGCGGCGCTGGCGTCTCCGAGAGCGGCGACGACAGCGCGCTGTTCGAGGCGTTGCGCACGAAGGATGCGCCGGCCGTTCACTCATTGACCCACGCTTTGCCCGCGGCGTGGCGCAACGCGTTCGACGCGCTGCCCGCGCTGTACGGCCCGGCCGACGACGTGCTGCGCGCCGCACGCGAGCGGCTGCCCGACATCGCGTCGATCGCGAACGCGCTCGCATCGCTCGACGCACTCGCGAAGGCCGCCGCGCCGCTCGTCGATGCGCTGCACATCGATCTGGCCGATCTTCGCGGCTATCATTACCACAACGGCGCGATCTTCTCGGTGTTCGTCCTCGGCGAGCCGAATTCGATCGCGAAGGGCGGACGTTACGACGGCATCGGCAAGGCTTTCGGACGCTCGCGCCCGGCGACCGGCTTCACGCTCGATCTTCGCCAGCTCGCGGACGTGCTCGCGCGCGGGGAACCGAACTAGGGTCAGAGACGACTTCTGGCGAGAACGCGAAGTGGGTTCGGGACGACTTTCGACTGTACAGGAGCGCGCACCGATGGCAACAAAGGTCGTCTCTGACCCCCGCAACGTCGTCGTCATCGGCGCGCAATGGGGCGACGAGGGCAAGGGCAAGGTCGTCGACTGGCTGACCGAAAGCGCGCAAGGCGTCGTGCGCTTCCAGGGCGGCCACAACGCCGGACATACGCTCGTCATCGGCGGGCGCAAGACGGTGCTGCGGCTGATCCCGTCGGGCGTGCTGCGCGAAGGCGTCGCGATCCTGATCGGCAACGGCGTCGTCGTGTCCCCGTCTGCGCTGATGCAGGAGATCGGCGAGCTCGAGCAGGCCGGCGTCGATGTGCGCTCGCGGCTCATGATCTCCCCCGCGTGCCCGCTCGTGCTGCCGATCCACGTCGCGCTCGACCAGGCGCGCGAGACGGCGCTTGGCGACACGAAGATCGGCACCACCGGTCGCGGCATCGGTCCCGCTTACGAGGACAAGGTCGCGCGCCGCGCACTGCGCGTGCAGGACCTGCTCGACCCCGCGCGCTTTTCCGACAAGCTCGGGCGGCTCCTCGATCTCCACAACTTCACGCTCGTCCACTACTACAAGACAGCGCCCGTCGATTTGGCGAAGACGAAGGACGAGGTCCTCGCGCTCGGCGAGGCGATCGCGCCGATGGTGGGCGATGTCGCCGCGGCAATCCAGCGTGCACGCGCGCGCGGCGAATCGTTGCTGTTCGAAGGCGCGCAGGGTGCGCTGCTCGACGTCGACCACGGCACGTATCCGTACGTGACGAGCTCGAACTGCATCGCCGGCGCGGCCGCGCCCGGCGCGGGCATCGGCCCGCACATGATCGATTATGTTCTAGGCATCGTGAAGGCGTACACGACGCGCGTCGGCACCGGCCCCTTCCCCACCGAACTGACCGACGACGTCGGCGCGACGCTCGCTGCGCGCGGCAACGAGTTCGGGTCGGTCACCGGCCGCCCGCGCCGCTGCGGCTGGATCGACATCCCGGCGCTTCGCCGCTCGTTCGAATTGAACGGCGTCAACGGGCAGTGCATCACGAAGCTCGACGTGCTCGACGGCATGCGCGAGATCCGGATCTGCACGCACTACACGATCGACGGCGCGCGCGTCGACCTGATCCCCACCGGCGCCGACGAAGTCGCGCGCTGCGAACCGGTCTACGAGACGCTGCCCGGCTGGCAGGAGAACACGCTCGGCGCGAAGTCGTTCTCGGCGCTGCCCGCCGCCGCGCGCGCGTACCTGTCGCGCATCGAGCAGCTGACCGGCGTCCCGATCGCGATGGTGTCGACCGGCGCCGACCGCGACGAAACGATCCTGGTCCGGCATCCGTTCGCGCCATGAGCGCGCGCGGCCGCCCGAAGCGCGAATTCGCCCCGAAGCGCAACGCGCGAAGGGCAATCAAATGAGCCCGAAGGGCCGCCCCGAGCGCGAATCAGCTGCGCAGCGCGAAGCGCGGAGGGCGGCCAGATGACG
>JAICLP010000443.1 GCA_025925475.1 Burkholderiales bacterium
CGCGTCCCAATCTGCTCGCGCTCGATCCGCGTGACGACGACGCCGAGATCGCCGACTTCGCGCACGGCCATGCGACGACGCCCAAGGGCGAGCCGCCGATGCGCGTCGAGGCGCAGCAGCCGGTGCTCACACCCGAGAACATGGAGAAGCTTCGCCATATCGAACTCTTTTCCGGGGGCGCGTTCCGCTCGATCGAGCTCGACATCTGCTATCTGTCGGCGTGGGGCGGCAACGGCATGGAAGCGGCGCTCGCAAGCCTCGCCGCGCACGCCGAGGATGCGATCCATCAGGGCTACAACATCCTGATCCTGTCCGATCGCACCGTCGGTCCCGACATGCTGCCGATCCCTGCACTGCTCGCAACGGCGGCGGTGCACGAGCATCTGGTGAAGAAGGGCCTGCGCACGTCGACGGGCCTTGTCGTCGAAACGGGATCGGCGCGCGAAGTGCATCACTTCGCGTTACTCGCAGGCTACGGCGCCGAAGCCATTCACCCGTACCTCGCGCTCGAGACATTGGCTGAGCTCGCTCGACAGCGCACCGAGATCGATCGCAAGGATGTGCACAAGCGCTACATCAAGGCGATCTGCAAGGGCCTGTACAAGGTGATGTCGAAAATGGGCATCTCGACGTACCAGTCCTACTGCGGCGCGCAGATCTTCGAAGCCGTCGGCCTGCAGAAGGCGTTCGTCGACAAGTATTTCACGGGCACCGCGAGCACGATCGAAGGCATCGGGCTCTTCGAAGTCGCCGAGGAGGCGGCGCGACTGCACGCGCTCGCATTCGGCGACGACCCGCTGCTTGCCGACGCGCTCGACGCCGGCGGCGACTACATGTACCGCGTGCGCGGCGAAGAGCACATGTGGACGCCCGACACGGTCGCGAAGCTGCAGCATGCGTCGCGCGCGAATTCGTATTCGACGTACAAGGAATACGCGGCGCAGATCAACGACCAGGGGCGCAAGCTCAAGACGCTGCGCGGCCTGTTCGAATTCAAGACCGGCGGACGCACGCCAGTACCGCTCGACGAGGTCGAGCCCGCGAACGAAATCGTCAAGCGCTTCGCGACCGGCGCGATGAGCCTCGGCTCGATCTCCACCGAAGCACATACGACCCTCGCGATCGCGATGAACCGCATCGGCGGCAAGTCGAACACCGGCGAAGGCGGCGAGGACGCGATGCGCTATCGCGGCGAGATGCGCGCGGGCAGAAGCATCGTCAAGGACGGTGACACGCTGGCGACGATCATCGGCAAGGCAGCGGTCGAGCACGACATTCCGCTCGCCGCCGGCGACAGCCTGCGCTCACGCATCAAGCAGGTTGCCTCCGCACGCTTCGGCGTCACCGCGGAATACCTCGCATCCGCCGATCAGTTGCAGATCAAGATGGCGCAGGGCGCGAAGCCTGGCGAGGGAGGGCAGCTGCCGGGCCACAAGGTTTCCGAATACATCGCACGATTGCGCTACTCGGTGCCCGGCGTCGGGCTCATTTCGCCGCCGCCGCATCACGACATCTATTCGATCGAGGATCTCGCGCAGCTGATCCACGACCTGAAGAACGCGAATCCGCAAGCGTCCGTTTCGGTGAAGCTCGTCTCCGAAATTGGCGTCGGCACCGTCGCCGCCGGTGTCGCGAAAGCGAAGGCCGACCATGTGACGATCGCCGGCCACGACGGCGGTACGGGCGCCTCGCCC
>JAICLP010000068.1 GCA_025925475.1 Burkholderiales bacterium
AAGGCGGTGATCGACGTCGAGGCGAGAACACCCGCCGAGGCGAGGCCCGCGAGAATGCGCTTCGAGTTCATGCTGTTCTCCCGTTCGTTGACTGGATGCGGGGTGGGCCCGCGAGTCGCAGTCTTCGCCACAGGTAGCGCTAGTCAATACATTACTGAACAGGTATCGTTTTGCGCTACCCAAGGGATCGATGAACATGACCGGCACGCATCAGATCGTCGATACGCTGAAGCGGCTGTTGAAGGCGCGCGGCCTCACCTACGCCGAGCTCGCACGGCGGCTCGGGCTCTCGCACGCAAGCGTGAAGCGGCTCTTTTCCGCGCAGACGTTCACGCTGGCGCGCCTCGCGCAGGTGTGTCGGGTGCTCGAGATCGATTTCTTCGATCTGGCGCGGCTCGCCCGCGGCCGGGCGGAAGCATCACGCGAGCTGACCGAGCGGCAGGAAGCGGCCCTCGCCAGGGACGCGAAACTCCTCGGCGTCTTCTACCTGCTGCTGTCCGACTGGATTGCCGACGAGATCCTTGCCGCCTACGATCTGCGCGCGACCGAGCTCACGCGGCTATTGGCGCAGCTCGATCGGCTGCGCCTCATCGAGCTCTTGCCGCACAATCGCGTACGCGTGCGGGCGCCGAAGCTCGTGCAGCTTCGTCCCGGCGGGCCGATCCACCGTGCGCACGGCAAGCGTGTCGTCGACGAGTTCATCGCCGCCGAGTTCGATCGCGTCGGCGGTCACTTCCGCTTCGAGTACCGCGAGCTTTCGAAGGCGTCGTATGCGTTGATGCAGCGGCGGCTCGATCGCCTCGCGGCAGAATTCCTCGAACTCGCCGAGCTCGACGCGGCGATGGCGCCGAAGCGTCGCGAGACGATCGGCCTCTTGCTCGCGATGCGGCCGTGGTCGCTGTCGCTCGTCACCGGGCTTTCGCCGCGCGCGTCTCCCGGCCGTCCGCCGTCGTGACGCCGGCGCTTTCATCGGCATCGGAGCGCGTGGCGGTCACCGTCGCGTGCGCGGAGCCCTTCGCGAGCGTCAACGCGACGTCGTCGCCGATGCGGATCTCCCGCGCATCGCCGACGACGCGCCCATCGTCCGCGGTGACGATCGCATAGCCGCGCTCGAGCACCGCCTTCGGGTTGAGCAGCGCGAGTGCTGCCGCGAGACGCTCGACGTCGCGCTTTGCACGGGCAACGCGCTCGCGGCCGCTGCGTGCGAGCGCAGTCGACGCAGCGTCGATCCGCCGTTTCTGCGGCAAAGGCGCGCGCAGTTCGCGAACGAGCCGCGACCGCGCGACATCGACGCGATGCGAAGCGGCTGTCCGGCCATGCGCGAACGCGCGGGCGAGCCGCACGCCGAGCGCCTGTGCCCGCTCGCCTTGCAGCGCGAGCCGAGCCGCGGGATGCACGAGGCGGCGCGATGCAATGTCGAGCCGCTGCGCGCAATGGCCGAGGCGATGGGAGAACGCGCGCGCAAGCCGCCGATAAAGCGCCGCCACGGCGGTGCAAAGTGCGGCGCGATCGGGTGCGACGATGCCTGCCGCCGCGGTAGGCGTTGCGGCGCGAACGTCGGCAACGAAGTCGCAGATCGTGAAATCGGTTTCGTGGCCGACACCCGAGACGATCGGCAGCCGCGAGTCGAACACCGCGCGCGCGACGACCTCCTCGTTGAATGCCCACAGGTCGTCGAGCGAGCCGCCACCGCGACAGACGATCAACACGTCGACGTGCGCGTGCGCGTTCGCAACGCGGATCGCCGCGGCGATTTCGCCCGCCGCGCCGGCGCCCTGCACCGCGGCCGGGTAGAGGATCACCGGCACGCCGGGAGCCCGGCGTGCGAGCGTCGTCAACACGTCGCGCAGCGCCGCCGCGCGCCGCGACGTGACGATCCCCACGCGTTGCGGGTACGCTGGCAGCGGGCGCTTGCGGGCACCGTCGAAGAGACCGGCCGCTTCGAGCGCACGCTTTCGGGCAAGGAAGCGCTCGTAAAGCGCACCCTGGCCCGCCTGGCGGATCGTCTCGACGTTGAGCTGGAACTCGCCGCGCGGCTCGTAGATCGACGCGACGGCGCGCACTTCGACGGCGAGTCCCTCGCGCAGCGCGAAGCCGAGCCCCTGCGCCTTGTGACGGAAGAACACGCAGCGAACCTGCGCGCTCGCGTCCTTCAGCGTGAAGTACAGATGGCCCGATGCGGCACGCGTGATCCCGGAGATCTCGCCGCCAATCCACAGGAGCCCGAGATGGCGCTCGAGGAGGAGCCGCGCGGACGACACGAACTGCGAGACCGGCATGACCGCCGTACGAGGTCGCTCAGGTATCGCGGGACGGGGATCGCGACGCCAGCCCGCGTTTCGCATAGCATCGTCGTTCATCGATCGTCCTGCGGGCAGGCGAGCCTTGCTCGCGAAGCTGTGGTGGACAGGATCATCGTCGTGTCCTGGACATATGTCCTGTCACTTTGTGCAAATGCGCGGCACACATTGTGTCATCCGCGTTGCAGCATCCGGCGTTGAAGCGGTGCGGCCATGCGGAGATGGTTCCGCAGGTGCTTGAATCGATGTCGTTTTTGCACGGCTCGATTTTGGTCACGGCGCAGATTTTCCTGACGGGCGATAGACTTAGCGATCGAATTTACAAGATATGCACACCGCTATCCACAGGATTTGTGGAAAACCGCGGCCGTGCCGGCGGGGCACCCTCGCGCAAACCGTGGCCTGACGCGGATTTCCGGGGTACCGGCCGCTCGTCCCTGTGAACGGCGCCCGTGACGCGGGGACGGCCGCTCGTTAGAATGGACCGTTCGGGGTCCTTGTTCATGAACAAAACTGTCCATGCTGCACCGCGGGATTCCTCCGCGGATGCCGAGTCGACCAGCGTTGCCTCGCCTTCGCGGGTGGCGCAGGACGATGACGCGCGCGCGGCGGGCGCCAACTTCCTGCGTACGATCGTCGCCGAGGACAACGCGCTTCGCACCTACGGCGGACGCGTCGTCACGCGATTCCCGCCCGAGCCGAACGGCTACCTGCATTTCGGACACGCGAAGTCGATCGTCCTGAACTTCGGCCTGGCCGCCGAGAACGCCGGCACGTGCCATCTGCGCTTCGACGACACCAATCCGCTCAAGGAGGACGTCGAGTACGAGGACTCGATCGCCGAGTCGGTGCGCTGGCTCGGCTACGATTGGGGCGCGCACCGCTATCACGCGTCCGACTATTACGACGCGCTCTACGCATTCGCCGAGTGGTTCATCGAGCAGGGCCTCGCCTATGTCGACAGCCAGTCGCCCGACGAGTTGCGCCGCACGCGCGGAACGCTGACCGAGCCCGGCATTGCGGGTCCCTGGCGCGACCGCAGCGTCGCCGAGAACCTCGATCTGCTGCGCCGCATGCGCGCCGGCGAATTCGCGGACGGCACGCACGTGCTGCGCCTTCGCATCGACCTTGCGAGCCCGAACATCAACATGCGCGACCCGGTCATCTACCGGATCCGTCATGCGCGCCACCATCGCACCGGCGACAAGTGGTGCATCTATCCGCTCTACGATTACACGCACTGCATCTCCGACGCGCTCGAGCGCGTCACGCATTCGATCTGCACGCTCGAATTCCAGGACCACCGGCCGCTCTACGACTGGATCATCGAGCGGCTCGCCGAAGGCGGCAAGCTGGCGCGGCCGCTGCCGCATCAGTACGAATTCGCCCGCCTCAACCTGACCTACGCGGTGCTGTCGAAGCGCAAGCTGCTGCGGCTTGTCGACGAGGGTCACGTCGATGGCTGGGACGATCCGCGGATGCCGACCCTCGTGGGGGCGCGCCGGCGCGGCTACACGGCCTCCGGCTTCCGCGCATTCAACGAGCGGATCGGCGTGTCGAAGTCCGATTCGTGGATCGACATGAGCGTGCTCGAGGACGCGATGCGCGACGACCTCAATGCGAGCGCTGCGCGCCGCCTCGCGGTGCTCGACCCGGTCAGGCTCGTCGTCGACAACTACCCGGACGGGCAGAGCGAGGACATGAGCGTCCCCAATCACCCGCAGAAGCCCGAGCTCGGACGGCGGATGCTGCCGTTCACGCGCGAGCTCTGGATCGAGCGCGACGATTTCTCCGAAACGCCGCCGAAGGGCTATTTCCGGCTATCGCCGGGCGCCGAAGTGCGCCTGCGCTACGCGTACATCGTCCGTTGCACCGGCGTCGAGAAGGATGCCGAGGGGCGCGTGGCGGTGGTTCACTGCAGCTACGACGCCGCGACGCGCAGCGGCACCGCCGGCGCCGATGCACGCAAGGTGAAGGGCAACATCCACTGGTTGTCGACGGCGCATGCGGTGCCCGCCGAGGTACGCCTGTACGACCGGCTCTTTCGCGTGCCGTTTCCCGGCGCGCGCGACGGCGGCATGCCGGAAGGCGAGACGACCGGCGCCGCCGATCCGTTGCCGGCTCACGCGGCGAACGCCGCCGTCGACGACGAGGCGGCGGACGAGCGCGATTTCCTCGACGATCTCAATCCCGACTCGAAGCGCATCATCCGTGCGTACGTCGAGCCGTCGCTCGCGCTCGCGACATCCGAGGAGCACATCCAGTTCGAGCGGCACGGCTACTTCGTCGCCGACTCGGGCGATCACGCGCCCGAGCATCCGGTCTTCAATCGCACGGTGACGCTGCGCGATTCGTGGGCGAAGCCTTCGCGTTGATTTTCGATCGCTCGCGTGGCGGGCCTTGTGGCGGGCGGGACGCGCGCTAATATTCGATAAACCTCCGAACGAGTCCCGCGCGGAGCATTCGAAGGTTCGACAGCGAATCGCCAAGCGCGCAATCCGCGTGCTTTTGCGAATCGCGGAGGCTACCCATGAAGCGGATCATCCTGTTCGTCGCCACGAATCTCGCGGTCCTCGTCGTCCTGTCGATCGTGCTGAAGGTCTTCGGGCTCGACCGCGCGCTCGCCGCGCAGGGTTTCCAGTACGGGCAGCTTCTCGTCTACTCGCTCGTCGTGGGCTTCACCGGCGCGATCATTTCGCTTTTGATGTCGAAGTCCATCGCGAAGTGGACGACCGGTGCGCAGATGATCGACACGCCGCGCAACGAGGCCGAAGCATGGCTGCTCGACACGGTGCGCAAGCTCGCGAACCAGGTGGGCATCAACATGCCCGAAGTCGGTATCTACGAAGGTCCGGCGAACGCGTTCGCAACCGGCGCCTTCAAGAACTCGGCATTCGTCGCGGTCTCGAGCGGACTGCTGCAGTCGATGAACCACGAGGAGGTCGAGGCCGTTCTCGGTCACGAGATCTCGCACGTGGCCAACGGCGACATGGTGACGCTGACGCTGATCCAGGGTGTCGTCAACACGTTCGTCGTGTTCCTCTCGCGCATCGTCGGCTCGATCGTCGACCGCACCGTCTTTCGTACCGACCGCGGCACGGGGCCGGGCTACTTCATCACGGTCATGGTCTGCCAGATCGTGTTCGGCATTCTCGCCAGCATGATCGTCGCGTGGTTCTCGCGCTGGCGCGAGTTTCGCGCCGACGCCGGCAGCGCGCGGCTGCTCGGAGCACAGCCGATGATCCACGCGCTGCAACGGCTCGCCGGCATCGAGGCGGGCGGGCTGCCGCAGGCGATGAACGCGTTCGGCATCGCGGGCAGCGGCGGTTTCATGGCGCTCTTCGCGTCGCATCCGCCGATCGAGCAACGGATCGCCGCGCTGCAGGCCACGGGACGCTGACAGTTTGCTGACAGGACGCAACACGACATGCGCTACAAGATCGAGGTACAGGACGACACGGGCATCTGGAGCGACGTCCGCGGCGACGACGGCCACATCCTCGTCTTCGACGACGAGAACGCCGCGCGCGCCGCGCTCGCCGAGCGCTTCCCGGTTCTCGTGCAGATGGAGAAATACGCGGGCGGCAAGCGCACCCGCGTCATTCGCATTCTCGAAGACGAGGACGACTGGCCCGACAAGCGGCCGGCGGCGGAGTGAGCCACGCGGACACGAACGGCCCGTACGCACGGAGCGCACGATGATCGATCTTTACGCGGCGAACTCGTCGAACAGCCAGCGCGTCGCGATCATGCTCGAGGAATGCGGGATCGACTACGAAGTGCATCGCGTCGACCTCTCGCGCGGCGAGCAGCGCAGCGACACGTTCCTTCAGCTCAATCCGGCCGGTGCGGTGCCGGTGATCGTCGACCCCGACGCGCCCGGCGGATCGATGACGATCACGCAGTCGGGCGCAATCCTGCTCTACCTCGCGATGAAGACGGGACGCTACTTCCCGAAGGATCCCGCAATGCGCGCACGTGCCTTCGAGTGGTTCATGTTCGCAGCGAGCGACTTCTCGAGCTACTCGACGATGCTCTTTCTCGCCAACGCGGTCCTGCCCGACAAGTCGGACGCGAACGCCGGCTTCTTCGAGGAGCGGCTCGCGCGCTATCTCGGCGTTGCGAACGCGCGGCTCGAGGGGCGCCAGTTTCTCGCCGACGAGCTGTCGATCGCCGATTTCGCACTCTATCCGGTCGTGCGCGTGCGCTACGCGCTCGTCGAGCGCGACGGCAAGCTCGCGCATCTCACGAAGTGGGCGGATGCGCTCGCAGCGCGTCCGGGCATTGCGCGCGGCATCGCGGCCGTCGCGTAGAAAAAGCGCCATCAGAAAACGAAACGGCCGGCGACTCGAATCGAGTACGCCGGCCGAAAACCGAAGTAGGGTCAGAGACGACTTTCGCGTTGCCGCGTCAACGCATCGAACAGCCGTGCGTGAAAATCGTCTCTGACCCTACTTCGGTCGCAAATGCGTGTCGCGTTACTTGAGGTGGCCCGAGACGAGCTTCGTCATCTCGAACATCGACACCTTGTTCTTGCCCCCGAACACCGCGCGCAGCTTGTCGTCGGCGTTGATCAGGCGCTTGTTGACGCCATCCTGCAGCTTGTTCTTCTTGATGTAGTCCCAGATCTTCTTCGTGACTTCGGTGCGCGGCATCGGCGAATTGCCGACGACCGCGGCGAGCTGCGAGGAGGGCTGCATCGCCTTCATGAAGGCTTCGTTCGGCTTGCGCTTCGCGGCCGGCGCCTTCTTCGCCGCGGGCTTCTTCGCCGCGCTCTTCTTCGCCGCAGGTTTCTTCGCGGCGCTCTTCTTCGCGGCCGGCTTCTTGGCCGCGGTCTTCTTCGCAGCTTTCTTGGCAGTAGCCATGTTTCTCCTTCCTGTCAGTTGTGCGGGCGGTACGCTGCAGCGTCCTCGGCGCGCCTTCCAGTTCCTTCGTCATGACGCTCCATCGGCGGCGACTATACCGCATTTTCGCAGGGGGGAAGCCTCATTCCGAGGGAAATTCCGCTCTGGCGCGAAGGGTGTTGCAACTTTCGCGAACGCGTTCGTTCGCGCATGCGCGCCGGCCGTTGCTTTCGCGCTGACGCCGACAGTCGCGGAGTAGAATCGATGCCGATTCCCGCCCGATGTCCGCCCCCTCGACCGACCTCGCGCAACTGCGCACCGACTACAAGCGCGCCGCCCTGACGGAGCGCGACGCGGCCGCCGATCCCTACCTGCAGTTCTCGCGCTGGTTCGACGAGGCGGTTGCCGCCGCCGTCCCGGAGCCGAACGCGATGACGCTCGCCACCGTCGACGCTTCCGGGCAGCCTTCCGCACGGATCGTGCTGCTGAAATCGGTCGACGCGCGCGGCTTCGTCTTCCATACGAACTACGACAGTCGCAAGGGCAGCGACCTCGGCGCGAACGCCCGCGCAGCGCTCCTCTTCTTCTGGCCGCAGCTCGAGCGGCAGGTGCGCATCGAAGGGCGCGCCGAGCGCGCCAGCGCGAAGGAGTCGGACGACTACTTCGCGCAGCGTCCACGCGGCTCGCAGCTCGGTGCCTGGGCGTCGCCGCAGAGCGCGAGGATCGCCGATCGCGCGGCGCTCGAAGCGCGCTTTGGCGAGGCGGAAGCGCGCTTCGCATCGGCGGTCCCGCGGCCTCCGAACTGGGGCGGCGTGCGAATCGTCGCCGAGCGCTTCGAGTTCTGGCAGGGACGCGCGTCACGGCTGCACGACCGGCTCGTATGGACGCGCGCCGGCGGCGGCTGGTCGATCGAGCGGCTCGCGCCGTGAGGATTGCGGTGACGCGCCTGCGGCTGTCGCCGTTCGCCGTGCTGATCGCGCTCGGCATCGCCAATCACCTCGTGCTGACCGGCTCGCGCGTGGCCGTTTCGCTGAACGCGCTCGCGCTCGGGGCGAATGCCGCCACCGTCGGCGGCCTGATGGCGCTCTTCGCGCTCTTCCCGATGTTCCTCGCGATTCCCGCCGGGCGGCTCGCCGACCGCGTGGGCGTGCGCGCGCCGATGCTCGTCGGCTCGATCGGCAATGCGGCCGGCGTGCTCGTCGTCACGCTGCTGCCCGGGCTTCCCGCGCTCTTCGCGACCGCGATGCTGACCGGCGTCTCGTTCATGCTGTTCCAGGTGGCCGCGCAGTACGCGACCGGCGAGATGGGCGGCGTCGCGGCGCGCTCGCACAACTTCGGCCTGCTCGCGCTCGGCTACTCGACGTCGTCGATCCTCGGCCCGATGATCGCCGGACTCACGATCGATCATGCCGGTTTTCGCGCGACGTTCGCGGTGCTGACACTGCTGCCGCTCGTCCCGATCGCCGTCCTCGCGACGAAACGGCTCGCGCTGCCGGGTCCGCACCCCGCGCGTGCGGCGGGCATCGAGGGCAGCGCACTCGACTTCGTCACGCACCAGGAGCTGCGCCGCGTCTTCATCATCAACGGGCTCGTGTCGATGGCGTGGGAGCTGCACACGCTGTTCGTCCCGATCTACGGCCACGGGATCGGCCTCAGCGCGTCGCGCATCGGCTACATCCTCGCCGCCTTCGCCGCCGCCACGTTCACAGTTCGCCTCGCGATGCCGGCGATCGCGCGGCGCGTGTCCGAGCAGGGCGTGCTGACGACGGCGCTCTACATAGGGGCGCTCGTCTACCTCGCGCTGCCGTTCTCGCGCAATGTCGGCACGCTGATGGGTCTGTCGTTCTGCCTCGGGCTCGGTCTCGGCGCGAGCCAGCCGATGGTGATGTCGCTGCTGCACACGCATACACCGCCGGGACGCCTCGGCGAGGCCGCCGGCGTGCGCCTGTCGCTCGTCAACTCGATCTCGGTCGCAGTGCCGCTCGTGTTCGGCGCCGTGGGCGGCGTGGTCGGTCTGTCGCCGGTGCTGTGGTCGGTCGGCGTGTTTCTCGCCACCGGCGGTTGGCTGACGCGCGGGCCGAGGCGCTAGGTGCGCCTTTTCAGGCGCTCGGCGTACGCCTTGCGGAACTTGGCCACCTTCGGCGCCACGACATACGTGCAATAGGGCTGGCGCGGATTGCGCTCGAAATAGTCCTGGTGATAGCCCTCGGCGGGATGGAACGTGGCGGCTCCCGCGAGCTGGGTCACGATCGGATTGGGCCACACGTGCGCAGCCTCGAGCTCGGCGACAACCGCTTTCGCGTCGTCGCGCTGCTCGTCGTTCTGCGCGAAGATCACCGAGCGGTACTGCGTGCCGACGTCGTTGCCCTGCCGATCCGGCGTCGTCGGATCGTGGATCGTGAAGAAGACGCGCAGCAGGTCGCGGTACGAGACGACCGTCGGGTCGAACGTGATTCGGACGACTTCCGCGTGGCCGGTGTCGCCGCTGCAGACGTCCTCGTAGCTCGGGCGCACGGCATGGCCGCCGGCATAGCCGGATTCGACCGACTCGACGCCGGCCAATTCGCGGAACACCGCATCGAGGCACCAGAAACAGCCGCCGCCGAGCAGCGCGGTTTCGGTTGACGCATTGGCGGGCATGACGTTCCCCCATTCGTGTTGGTGCGATCATGTTGTGACGCGGCGACATGGCGTCGCGTTCCCTCGCGGCGCGAAGGCAACCATCGTCGCGCGTTGTGCCAAAAAGCTTACGCCGCCGCGCGTACCGCCTTCGCGGGCTGCGATAATCGGCCGCCCTTCGCCACGCCTCGCGCGCCTTGACGGCCAATCCGTTCCGCTTCCTTGTCCGCGTCGTCGCACGCCTCCGCGACATCGATCTGGCGCGCACGGCGAGCAGCCTTTCGTTCACGACGCTGCTCGCGATCGTGCCGCTTCTCACCGTCGCGTTCGCGTTCGTCGCGCGCTTTCCGATCTTTCAGGATTGGCTCGAGGTGCTCGAGCAGTTCCTGCTGCGCCACATGCTGCCGTTCGCGGGCGCCGCGCAGGTACGTGCGCACATCGTCGCTTTCGCTGCGCAGGCGGCCCGGCTCACGGGCGTTTCGCTTTTCGTGATCGGCATCAGCGCCGCGCTCGCCGTCGCGACCGTCGAGCGCGAGATCAACACGATCTGGGGCATCCGCCGCGGCCGGTCGCTGCCGAAACGGTTGCTCGTCTATGGGGTCGGATTGACCGCCGGTCCGGTTCTGCTGGGCGCGAGCATCTCGATCACGACGTGGCTCGTCGCCCATTCGCTCGCCGTCGTGCCGTTTCGCAAGACGCTCGGTGCGCAGGTCGTCGAGGCGCTGCCGTTCGTCTTCTCGACCGCCGGGCTCACGCTGCTCTACAAGGGCGTGCCGGCCCGGCACGTGCCGCTTGCGCCTGCGCTGATCGCGGGCCTGCTGGCAGCGGCGGTCTTCGAAGGCGCGAAGCACGCATTCGCGTTGTACCTGACGCGGGTCTCGACGTACGAAGCGGTGTACGGCGCGCTCGCGGTGCTGCCGATCTTCCTCGTATGGGTCTATTTCTGCTGGGTGATCATCCTCGCGGGCGCCGCGGTCAGCGCAACGATCGCCGAACCCGGCGGGCGTCGCGCGCGGCGCAGCGCGCCGGGCGCATGAGCGCGCCGGGCCGTCCCAAGCGCGAATTAGCCCCGCAGCGCGCAGCGCGAAGGATAGTCCAGTGAGCGCGCCGGGCCGTCCCAAGCGCGAAGAGGCCCCGAAGCGCGAAGCGCGGAGGGAAGTCCAAGAACGCGACACGCAGCGCATCCCGGTTGCCGCCGCCTGCGTGCCACGCTACATTTCGCCGCTGTCAGTACTTACGGAGCAAAGATACCGTGTGGGCGATGATTCAAGCGGCCGGCTGGCCGATCTGGCCTCTCATCATCGCGTCGGTGGTGGCACTGGCGCTGATCTTCGAACGGCTCTGGTCGCTGCGGCAAAGCGTCGTGGCGCCCACCGGCATGGTCGATCACGTGCTCGTCGAGTTCCGCCATACGGGGCCGACGCACGACCTGCTCGCGCGCACCGCCGAGCACGGGCCCCTCGGGCGGATTCTCGCGGCGGGCCTCGCGAACGTGAAAAGCCCGCGGCCGGTGATGAAGGAAGCGATCGAGGAGGTCGGCCGCGTCGTCACGCACGACCTCGAGCGCTTCCTGACGACGCTCGGGACGATCGCCGCGATGGCACCGCTGCTCGGTCTCTTCGGCACCGTGATCGGCATGATCGAGATCTTCGGCTCGACGAGTGCCGCGGGTGCGAATCCGATCCAGCTCGCGCACGGCATCTCGGTCGCGCTCTACAACACCGCGATGGGGCTGATCGTCGCGATCCCGAGCATGATCTTCTACCGCTACTTCCGCGCACGCATCGACGCGCTCGTCGTCGAAATGGAGCAGCAGGCGATCAAGCTCGTCGACTTCGCGCACGACGAACGGAAGTGAGCGGGGAGCCACGACCGTGAATCTGCGCGGCGACCGGGGACGCGACGACCCCGAGATCAACTTCATTCCGCTGATCGACGTCCTGCTCGTCATCCTGATCTTCCTGATGGTGACGACGACGTACCAGCGGATCGCCGAGTTGCAGATCACACTGCCCGAGGCGAACGCGGATCCGGCGAAGGAGCGCCCGCGCGAGATCGACGTCGGCCTCGACGCGCAGGGGCGCTACAAGATCGGGCGCGAACCGACGTTCACGTTCACGACGGTCGACGCCCTCGCCGACATGCTGAAGCGCGCGGCGGCCGACGCGAAGGAGCCCGTCGTCGTGATCAACGCGGATGCGCAGGCGACGCACCAGTCGGTCATTCACGTCATGGAAGCGGCGCGCAACGCGGGACTGACGCGCATCACGTTCGCAACGCAGGCCACGCCGTCCGCGCCCAAGTGAGGCGCGCGGGCGCGCTCGCTCGCACGTGGTACTCGCGCGAGCCGACGCTCGGCTCGCAACTGCTGCAGCCGCTCGCGTGGCTCTTCGGCCGCGCGGTTGCGCTGCGTCGCGCCGGTTATCGGCACGGCGTGCTGCGGCAGGCGCGCGTCGCCGTACCCGTCATCGTCGTCGGCAACATCACGGCTGGGGGTGCCGGCAAGACGCCGCTCGTCGCCGCGCTCGTCGAGGCACTCGCCGCGCGCGGCCGTCATCCCGGTGTCGTCAGCCGCGGCCATGGACGCGTGACGAACGACGTGCGCGAAGTGCGGGCGAACGACGACGCCCGCGACGTCGGCGACGAGCCGCTGCTGCTCGCCGCCTCCGGTGCGCCGGTGTGCGTCGGGCGTGATCGCGTCGCTGCGGCACGGAAGCTGATCGACGCGCATCCGGACGTCGACGTGATCGTCGCCGACGACGGCCTCCAGCACTACGCGCTCGCGCGCGACGTCGAGATCGCCGTCGTCGACGCGGCGCGCGAGCTCGGCAACGAGCGGCTGCTGCCGGCGGGTCCGCTGCGCGAGCCGGCCTCCCGGCTCGATTCGGTCGATGCGATCGTCTGGCGCACGGCGTCCGGTGTAACGCCGCGGATGCGGGCGCATGCGCGCGAGTTCGTCGCGGCTTACGAACCTCGCCGATGGATCAACGTGATCGATCGCGCCTTGCGCTTCGATGCGCGGGTGCTGAGCGATCCGGCAACGGTCGCGATCGCCGGCATCGCGCATCCCGATGCGTTCTTCGCGGCGCTGCGCGCGCGGGGCTTCGCCGGCAAGGCGATCGGGTTCCCGGATCATCATCGCTATGTGCGCGACGATGTCGCGTTCGCGGGCGCTCCGGCGATCCTGATGACCGAAAAGGACGCGGTAAAATGCCGCGCATTCGGCGATGTGCGGATGTGGATGCAGCCGATCGTTGCGCGCATTGCACCCGCGCTGATCGAGTTCGTGCTGGAGAGGATCGATGGACCCGAAACTGCTCGAGATGCTGGTCTGCCCGGTGACCAAGGGTCCGCTCGTCTATGACCGCGAGCGCAGCGAATTGATCTCGCGCTCGGCAAGGCTCGCCTATCCGGTTCGCGACGGCATTCCGATCATGCTCGAGGAGGAGGCGCGCAAG
>JAICLP010000259.1 GCA_025925475.1 Burkholderiales bacterium
ACACGGGACGAAACACGACGATCGTCCGCTCCAACTACCTGTGGGACGAGGCAACGCACCTGTACGAAAAATCGCTGCAGCTGTGGGAAGGGCTCGCGCAGGACCTAAATTACAACGTGATGTTCAGCCAGCGGGGCGTACTGAACCTCGGGCACACGCTGCAGGACATGCGCGACATCCGGCGTCGCGTGAACGCCAATCGTCTGAACGGCGTCGACAGCGAAATGCTCGACGCGGCGCAAGTCAAGGCAATGGTGCCGATCATCGACGCGTCGCCTTCGGCGCGTTACCCGATCCTGGGCGCGTCACTGCAACGGCGCGGCGGCACGGCGCGCCATGATGCCGTGGCATGGGGTTTCGCACGTGCGGCCGACGCGCGCGGCGTCGATATCCTTCAGAACTGCGAGGTGACCGCGATCCGTCGCGACGCCGGGTGCGTGCTCGGTGTGGAAACGACCCGGGGATTCGTCAAAGCGGCGAAGGTCGCGGTCGTGACCGCCGGCAATTCGAGCGTCCTCGCAGCAATGGCCGGGCTGCGTCTTCCGATCGAAAGCCACCCGCTGCAGGCGCTGGTGTCCGAGCCGATCAAGCCGGTGCTGCACACGGTCGTCATGTCGAACGCCGTGCATGGCTACATCAGCCAGTCGGACAAGGGCGATCTCGTGGTCGGGGCAGGCATCGACGCCTACGTCGGGTACGGGCAGCGTGGCAGCTACTCCATCATCGAGGCGACGCTCGCGGCAATCGTCGCGTTGTTTCCCACGTTCAGCCGCGTACGCATGAACCGCCAATGGGGCGGCATCGTCGACGTGTGTCCCGACGCGTGCCCGATCATCGGCTTGACACCAGTCAGGGGACTGTACTTCAACTGCGGCTGGGGTACCGGCGGCTTCAAGGCGACGCCCGGATCGGGCTGGGCGTTCGCGCACACGATTGCACACGACCGGCCGCATTCGCTCAACGCGCCGTTTTCGCTCGAACGGTTTTCGACGGGCCACCTGATCGACGAGCACGGCGCGGCTGCCGTCGCGCACTGAACCCACGGCGGATTCCTGCGATGCTGCTGATCCCCTGTCCCTGGTGCGGGCCGCGCGAGCAGACTGAATTCTCGTATGGCGGCGAGGCGCACGTCGTGCGCCCACCGGACCCCGATTCGCTGAGCGATGCGCAGTGGGCCGACTACCTGTTCATGCGCCAGAATCCGCGCGGTCGCCATCTCGAGCAATGGGTGCATACGTATGGGTGCCGGCGCTGGTTCAACGCCGTGCGCGATACGGTGACGTACCGGATCAGCGCGGTGTACGGGCCGGGCGAGCGCGCGCCCGACGCGGGGACATGACACAGACGAACCGTCTCGCGCACGGCGGCCGTATCGATCGCCAGCACCGTTTGCCGTTCACGTTCGATGGTCGGCCGCTCGAAGGATTCGCAGGCGACACGCTCGCGTCGGCGTTGCTCGCCAACGGCGTCGCGCTGGTGGCGCGGAGCTTCAAGTACCACCGTCCGCGCGGCATCGTGGGCAGCGGCGTCGAGGAACCGAACGCGATCGTGCAACTGGAATCGGGAGCGAACGCGATTCCGAACGCACGCGCCACCGAGGTCGAACTCTACGCGGGGCTGACGGCCACGAGCGTCAATTGCTGGCCGACCGCCGCATTCGACGTCATGGCGGTCGCCGGTGCTTTTTCGCGCCTGATGCCGGCCGGCTTCTATTACAAGACCTTCATGTGGCCGAAAGGCTTGTGGATGAAGTACGAGCACTTTATTCGCAACGCCAGCGGACTCGGCAGTGCGCCGTCGCTGCCGGACAAGGATCGCTACGAGCACATTAACGCGCACTGCGACGTTCTGATCGTCGGCGGCGGGCCGGCCGGACTCGCGGCGGCACTGGTCGCGGGACGCGCGGGCGCCCGCGTGATATTGGCCGACGAGCAGCGCGAATTCGGCGGCGGTTTGCTACGCGTGGCCGGCGCAGCGTCGAACGACGCGTCGGTGTCGATCGACGATCTGTCTCCAGCAAACTGGGTCGAGCGCATCCTCGCGGAACTCGCCTCGATGCGGGACGTTCGATTGCTGTCGCGCAGCACCGTCTTCGGCTATCACGATCAGAACTTCCTGACGATCAGCGAGCGGCGCACCGATCATCTGCCGCTCGAAGCGCGCCGTGGAATACGTGAACGCGTGTGGCGCGTCCGTGCAGCCCAGGTGATCCTGGCGACGGGCGCAATCGAGCGCCCGCTGGTGTTCGGGAACAACGATCGTCCGGGCATCATGCTGGCATCCGCGGTGTCGACGTACGTCAACCGCTACGCCGTGCGCCCGGGGTCGCGCGCCGTGGTGTGCACGAACAACGACAGCGCGTATCGCGCGGCGCTCGACCTCGCGCGTGCCGGCGTCGTCGTCGCCGCCATCGTCGATTCTCGTCGTGCCCCGGGCGGCGCGCTGCCTGCGCTGGCGCGCCAAGCGGGGATCGCGATCATCGACGGCGCCGTCGTCGCCGATACGCACGGCAGGCGCCGCGTGCGCGCGGTCGACGTGATGAGGCTCGATGCAGGCGGCGATAGCGCCCACGGTCCCGCGGAGGTGATCCGCTGCGACTTGCTGGCGGTTTCCGGCGGCTTCAGTCCGACGATTCACCTGCAGGCGCAATCGGGCGCGCGCCCGCGCTTCGACCCGCGTACTGCCTCTTTCGTACCGGGCGAGTCGGTCCAGGCCGAGCGCTCGGCGGGCGCCTGCAACGGCAGTCTCCACTTGCGTACGTGCCTGGCGGAAGGCGTCAACGCGGGGCTCGGAGCCGCGCGGGACGCTGGATTCGGCAACCAGATGGCGCTTCCCTCGTGGGAAGTCAGCGCGGAGCGCGGCGAGCCGCAGAACGCTGTGTCCATCGTGCCGACGGTCGCGCCGACCGCGCGCGGTGCGATGCAGTTCGTCGATCTTCAGAACGACGTCACGGCCGCGGACATCGAACTCGCGGCGCGCGAGGGCTATCGATCGATCGAGCACGTCAAGCGCTACACGGCGCTGGGCTTCGGCACCGACCAGGGCAAGCTCGGCAACATCAACGCAATGGCGATCCTCGCCCGCACGCTTGGATGCGACATCGCCAGCATCGGCACCACGACGTTTCGTCCCAACTACACGCCGGTCGCCTTCGGTGCGATCGCGGGGCGCGACATCGGCGAGTTGTTCGAGCCGATCCGCAAGACGACACTGCATCGGTGGCACGAGGCCCATGGCGCAGTGTTCGAGAATGTCGGGCAGTGGAAGCGTCCGTGGTATTACCCGAAGCCGGGTGAAACGCTGCACGACGCGGTGAGCCGCGAATGCCTCGCCGCGCGCAACGGCGTCGCCATCCAGGACGCGTCAACGCTGGGCAAGATCGACGTCCGGGGACCAGACGCCGCCGAGTTTCTCGATCGCGTCTACACCAACACGTGGACGAAGCTCGCCGTGGGCCGCTGCCGTTACGGGCTCATGCTCGACGAGAACGGCATGGTGATGGACGACGGCGTCACCACACGCCTCGCCGAAAACCATTTCCTGATGACGACGACCACCGGTGGCGCGGCACGCGTCATGGCGTGGCTCGAGCGCTGGCTGCAGACCGAATGGCCGCACTTGCGCGTCTATCTCACGTCCGTCACCGACCACTGGTCGACAGCAGCGGTCGCGGGTCCGCACAGTCGGGAGGTGCTGCGCGCGGTGTGTCCCGACATCGACTTTTCTGCTGAAGCGTTTCCATTCATGACGTCCACGAACGGCACGGTGGTCGGCGTGCCGGCGCGCATTGCGCGGATCAGTTTTTCGGGCGAGCTCGCCTACGAGGTCAATGTGTGCGCCAACGAGGCGCGTCACGTCTGGGACGCACTCCTCGCCGCGGGCGAACCGTTTAGCATCACGCCGTACGGCACCGAGACGATGCACGTGCTGCGCGCCGAAAAGGGATTCATCATCGTCGGCCAGGACACCGACGGCTCGGTGACGCCGATCGACCTCGGCATGAACTGGGTTGTTGCGACAAGCAAGGATTTCATCGGCAGACGCTCGCTCAGGCGCTCGGACACCGCGCGCAACGACCGCAAGCACCTGGTCGGGTTGCTCACCGTGCGCCCGGAAGACGTGCTGCCCGAGGGCGGCCAGATCGTCGTGACGGCGAACGCAGCGCTGCCGGTGCCTATGCTGGGCCATGTCACGTCGAGCTATTTCAGCGCGTGCCTCGGCCGCTCGATTGCGCTGGCGCTGGTCACAGGAGGTCGCGGGCGAATCGGCGAGCGCGTGGAGATTCCGCTCGGGGATGGCCGCGTGATGCGCGCGGTGATCACGAAGCCGGTATTCCTCGATCCCGAGGGGACGCGACAGAATGTCTGAGCACGTCGCAAGCGAAAGCCAACTTGCCGATCCCGCCCTGTTCACTCGGGCATCGGCCGTCGATTCCGCTGATATCGTTATCGCGGAACGACCACTGCTCGGACACGTCAACCTGCGTGGCGATCTGCGCGACGGACGCTTCATCGGCGCCGTCGAACGAGCGACCCGCATCGCGCTGCCACTGGCGCCGAACACGGTTGCGGAAGGGCACGACACAACGATCTGGTGGCTCGGGCCCGATGAATGGCTGCTGATGATGCCCCGAAATCGAGTGGCTGAGATAGCGAGCGCGTTGTGCACGGCGCTCGATGGCACGTTCGCCGCTGTCACCGAGATCAGTGGAGGACAGACGGTGATCGTGCTGCGCGGCCGCGCCGCGCGTGACGTGCTCGCGAGGGGATGTCCGCTCGACCTGCATCCGCGGACCTTCGCCCCCGGCAAATGCGCGCAAAGCCACCTGGCGAAAGCACCGATCCTGCTGCGACAAGTCGACCTGGAACCGGCATTCGAGATCGTCGTCCGCCGCAGCTTCGCTAACTACCTG
>JAICLP010000160.1 GCA_025925475.1 Burkholderiales bacterium
GATGCGCAGGATGCCCTGCATGCCGCGCGTCACGTCGGACACCGATGCCGACTGGCGCTGCGTCTGCGCGGAAATGCGTCCGATCAACTCGGCGAGCTCGCGCGACACGCGCTGGATTTCCGCGAGCGCCTGCCCCGCCGCATCGGACAGCTTCGCACCCTCGACCACGCCGACCGTCGACTTTTCCATCGCCGCGACCGCGTCCTGCGTGTCCGCCTGAATCGTCTTCACGATCGCCTCGATCTGCTTCGTCGCTTCGCCGGAGCGCTCGGCAAGGCGCTGCACTTCCTCGGCGACGACGGTGAAGCCGCGTCCTGCCTCGCCGGCCGACGCCGCCTGGATCGCGGCGTTCAGCGCGAGCACGTTCGTCTGCTCGGTGATGTCGGCGATGAGCTCGACGATCTCGCCGATCTCGAGCGACGATTCGCCGAGACGCTTGATCCGCTTCGACGTCTCCTGGATCTGCGAGCGGATGTCGTTCATCCCCGAGATCTGGTTCTGCACGGCGCTGCCGCCCTTCTCGGCGGCGGCGAGCTGCGTCTGCGCGACCTTCGCCGACTGCGCGGCGTTGCTCGCGACCTCGCTGATCGACTCGGCCATGCTGAGCACCGACGCGGACGCCTGCTGGATCTCGCGGTTCTGCCGTTGCGAGGCCTCGAAGAGCCGGTTCGAGATCGCCTGCGTTTCCTGCGTCGCCTTCGTCACCTGGTCGGTCGCCGAGTTGATGCCGCGAACAAGCGTGCGCAATTCCTCGATCGTGAAGTTGATCGAGTCGGCGATCGCGCCCGTCACGTCTTCGGTCACCGACGCCTGGACCGTGAGGTCGCCGTCGGCGAGATTGCCCATTTCATTGAGGAGCCGCAGGATCGCTTCCTGGTTGCGCTTGTTCTCGTATTCGCTGTCCTGCGCACGGATACGCGCGTCGTCGAGGAACACCTTCGCAATGAGGCCGAGGCAGGCGAGCGCGATCACACCGAACAGACTCGCGAGGCCGAGCAGCAACGCGTGCGAGTTGCCGCCGCCCTGGTACTCCTCGGTGAGCCGCGTCGTATCCCCGAGCAGCGATTCCGCCTCGTTGTTCACGCTGCGACCCGCCTGCTTCGCGACGACGAGCTTCGAGATGTTCGACAGGATCGCGTTCGCCGCCGACTCGTAGCCGACGAAGCGCTTGCCGAGCTCGGTCAGGCTCGCCTTGGCATCGTCGGCGCGCACGGGCGTCAGCCGCAGCGTATCGCTACCCTTCAGGAAACCGTTGACGATGTCGCGAAACGCGGCGATGTCCTTGCCGAGCAGGAACGTGACCTCGGGATCGATCTCGTCCGACGACGCGAGCGTATTCGCGTTCTTCGCGATCCGCTGCGACAGCACGGCGAGCTGGTTCGCATAGTCGACCTCGCGCAGGCTCCCGCCGCTTTGGCCGATCTGTTGCGCGGCCTGGTCGGCGAGCTCGAGCAGGCCGCTGTTGCCCTGGTTGATCGCATCGAGGCCGCTTGCGAGCGACGTGAGGCTCTTCTCGTTGTCGACGAGGCGCGCCGCTGCGGTGTCGATGCGCTGCCAGCGCGCCTTGATCGCGCCAAGCGTTTCCAGCGCGGCGGACTGCTGCGTCGCATCGAGCACGTTGCCCTTGAACGGGCCGCCGGCGATGAGCGCCTGCAGGATCGCGTTGAAGCGCGTGCGGCTGTCGCGCACCGTGCCGAAGCCGGCGGCCTGGCCCTGCGCAGCGATCGCCGAGCCGCGCGCAAGCCGCTGCGACAGCATCTGCATTTCGGTGGCCGCCGACGTATGCAGCGACTGCTGCGTCACCGCACGGTTGTCGAGCAGCACCATGATGATCGCGAGTGCGAGAAACGCGGCCGTCAGTACACCCAGCACCTGGAACTGGCGAACGACTGGCAGGTTGCCGATCAGCGGGAGCTTCGACGCGGTCGGCGGGCTGTTGCTGGCGCTCCGCAGCGAATCGCCGGCCGACATCGTCGTCAGCGGATCGAAGCCGGCGGGCGACGTGATGCCCATGCGCACCTGCGTCGTCGGCGCATCGAACTCGGTGTTCTCCGCCGCGCGTCCCTCGCCGCCAAAAAGCTTCGTCATCTTCAATGCCATGGCGATCTCCGGCTATTGTCGTTATGCGCCAACCTGAAGGAACGCTTGATCGCGCGCGAGCATCGCGAGGTCGATTTCCCTGAACACGACGCCGTCGGCGTTGCGCCAGGCCGCGACCTGCCACGAAGGCGCCGTCGCGTCGCCCGCCTGCGGCGAGAACTGCGCGAGATTGCGCAGGCCGAGCACCCGCTCGACGACGATGCCGGCGCTCTCGCCGCCGCGCGCCGACAGCAGGACGAGCCTCGACAGGCTGGTCAGCGCGACCCTGGGGTCGCCGAGGAATGCGGCGAAGTCGATCACGCTGTACAGATTGCCGCGGATGTTGGCGAGGCCCAGGAACCACGCCTTCGTCAGCGGGACCGGAACGATCGGCGGCAGGGCGATCACTTCGCCCGCTTCGCCGAGGCGAATCAGGAAACGCCGCTCGCCGCATGCGACGCAAAGCCGCGATGATTCGACCTGTGCCGCTGTCTTGCTCGCGAGCCGGGTCGCAAGCTCCTTCTGGAACGAGCGCAGGTCGAGGCGGGCGGCGCGCGACATGGCGGCGGACGGCGTTTCGGCTCGACGCTCAGCCGAGCGAAGCGATCTTCGCGAGCAACGCCTCGCGGTCGATCGGCTTCACGACGTAATCCTTCGCGCCCTGGCGAAGGCCCCAGATCTTGTCTGTTTCCTGGCTCTTCGACGTGCACATGATCACCGGGATCGTCTTCGTCTCCGGGTCGCGGCTGATCGCGCGCGTCGCCTGGAAGCCGTTCAGCCCCGGCATCACGACGTCCATGAGGATGAGGTCGGGCTTCATCTGGCGCGCCTTGACGATCGCGTCCTCGCCGTTCTCGCTCGAGAACACGTCGTAGCCGGCTTTCGTCAGCAGGTCCTTCAGCATGTGGCGCTCGGTCGCCGAGTCATCGACGACGAGGATTCGCTTGATGCCCATCGTGGCTCCCTTTCGCCCGGGTTGCGTCGAACGGGTTTCCTCGAGGATCGCCCGCGCGGTCGTCGGATTGGTCATGCGTCGCTTCTCCGGGCTACGCCGCGACCGCGCGCACGTGCGCGGCGACGGCCTTCAGCAGGCTTTCCTTGGTGAATGGCTTCGTCAGGTACTGGTCGGAGCCGACCATGCGGCCGCGCGCGCGATCGAACAGGCCGTCCTTCGACGACAGCATGATCACGGGCATCGCATGGAAGCGGCTGTTCTTCTTGATCAGCGCGCAGGTCTGGTAGCCGTCGAGCCGCGGCATCATGATGTCGACGAAGACGACGTCGGGCTGATGGTCGGCGATCTTCGCCAGCGCGTCGAATCCGTCCTCGGCGAGGATCACCGTGCAGCCGGCCTGCAGGAGGAAAATCTCGGCGCTGCGCCGGATGGTGTTCGAGTCGTCGATCACCATCACCTTGGTGCCTGCCAGCGGGCTCCCGCCCGGATTGTCGTTGCCCATCGGCGCCTTGTACGATCCCCCACGCTCCGGCGCTTGCCGCGCTCGCGCCTTGGCGGCGCCGCATGGGAATGCGCGGCATGCGGTGCCGCACCGGACCCGAAGCGAGTCTGCCACGCCCCGAGCGGGTTGCCTAGAGCATAAAGCTTGCCGGAATACGCATCGCGCCTCGAATCGGGCGAAAACGCAACAGAGAGAGCACGTTTTCTCCCGGGCCCGTTGCCGTTGCGCGGCATGACGTGCCGCCGCACGCCGGGCGCCGGCGGCTTCTCGCGCACGCCGCCGAACGGCGGGAAACGGCCGCGCTTTGCGGCGATGGGGTCAGCCGCCGCCAGCGCGGCGGTCTCAGCGGCCGAGGAACATCCGGTACGCGGGATTCTGCGACTCGTCGACGTAGTCGTAGCCGAGCCCGTCGAGGAACGTGCGGAACAGTGCACCGTCGCCCGGTGGCACCTGCATCCCGACGAGCACCCGGCCGTAGTCGTCGCCGTGGTTGCGGTAGTGGAAGAGGCTGATGTTCCAGCGCGCGCTCATCCGGTCGAGGAAGCGCATCAGCGCGCCGGGGCGCTCGGGAAATTCGAAGCGATAGAGAATCTCGTGCTCGGCGGCGGGCGCGTGGCCGCCGACGAGATGACGCACGTGCAGCTTCGCCATCTCGTTGTCGGACAGGTCGTACGCATCGATTCGCGCGCGCTTCAGGTCGGCGAGCAGTTGCGCGGTCTCGCGGCGATCGGCGACTTCGATGCCGACGAACAGATGCGCGACGTCGGGATCCGCGTAGCGATAGTTGAATTCGGTAACCGAGCGCTTGCCGAGCAGCGCGCAGAACTCGCGAAAGCTGCCGCGCCGCTCGGGGATGCTGACCGCGAGGATCGCTTCCCGCGCCTCGCCCAGTTCCGCGCGCTCGGCCACGAAGCGCAGCCGGTCGAAGTTCATGTTGGCGCCGCACGCGATTGCGACGAACGTGCGGTCCTTCGCGCGCGTCTTCTCAACCCACGCCTTGACGCCGGCGACCGCAAGCGCGCCCGCCGGCTCGAGGATCGCGCGCGTATCCTCGAACACGTCCTTCAGCGCCGCGCACGTCGCATCGGTATCGACGACGACGATGTCATCGACGTACTTGCGCGCGAGCCGGAACGTCTCGCGGCCGACCTGCTTGACCGCAACGCCATCGGCGAAGAGGCCGACGTGCGCAAGCGTGACCCGGCGCCCGGCCGCAAGCGAGCGCGCCATCGCGTCGGAATCCTCGGGCTGCACGCCGATGATCGCGACCTCGGGTCGCACCCGTTTCACGTAAGCGGCGATGCCGCTGATGAGCCCTCCGCCGCCGATCGCAACGAAGATCGCGTCGAGCGGCCCTTGCCACTGGCGCAGGATTTCCATCCCGATCGTGCCCTGGCCCGCGATGACGTCGGGGTCGTCGTACGGATGCACGAACGTCCCGCCTTGCACCCGCTGCAGTTCCTGCGCCTTGTCGTATGCGTCCGAATAAGAATCGCCGTGCAGCACGACGCGCGCGCCGCGCGCCTCGACGGCGGCGATCTTGATGCGCGGCGTCGTGACCGGCATCACGATCGTCGCGCTGCAGCCGAGCCGCTGTGCAGCGAGCGCGACGCCCTGCGCATGGTTCCCGGCGGACGCGGCGATCACGCCGCGCGCGCGGTCGGCCGGTGTCATGTGGGCCATCTTGTTGTACGCGCCGCGCAGCTTGAACGAGAATACCGCCTGCTCGTCCTCGCGCTTCAGCAGCACGCGATTGCGAAGACGCGCCGACAGCGCGGGCGCAGGCTCGAGCGGCGTCTCCACCGCGACGTCGTAGACCTTCGCGGTCAGGATCTTCTGCAGGTAGTCGATGGCCACGGCGACGCGCGCAGGCGATGACGCAAAACGTGCGAGCGTAACAGGCGCGCGGCGCGCCCGCACTTGCGCGCTTATGCGAGCGTCGGCTGCCGGCTCGTCGTAGCGTCGCGATCGATGACAGTCGTGTTTCCTTTGTTACGCGCCTGTTGCGATCGGCTTCAAGGCGCGTTCGACAAGACGAGCGACACGGTCGCGGCGGCGCCGCCGCGCAGCCAAAGCACTTCGCCGGTGCGAAGCGCACGGTCGAGCGGCTCGCCGTCGAGCAGCAGCGACGCCACCTGACCGAGCGTCGGCTGGTGGCCGACGACCAGGACGGCCGTGCGAGCATCGGGCCAGTCGACCGCGGCGAGCACATCGTCCGCCGTCGTGCCCGTCGCCAGGCGCTCGTCGGTAGCGAAAGCGCGACGAAGCGAGTGCGCCGTTTGTTGCGCGCGAAGCGCCGGCGAGGCGACGATCGTGCAATCGGCGGGCAAGCGCGCATCGAGCCACTGCGCGATTCGCGCCGCCTGCGCGAGGCCGAGCGGCGTCAACGGCCGCAACTCGTCGGGCACGCCCGGCGCTGCATCGCAGTGGCGCCACAGGATCAGATCCATCGTCGACGGCCGCGTCGCGCGACGGCGCGCACCGGCTCAAGCCGTCGCGACAGCCGGCGACTCGTCGACTTCCAGCGCAAGCCAGACGCAGCCGGCCTTGCATTCGCGCGCAAGCGCATCGAGGTAGGCGCGATGCGCGGCGAGTTCCGCCTCGTCGGGCACGACGCGATGGACGACGTAGCGTCCGGCGCTTAGCGCCACACCGTCGATCGAAGCGACCGCGGGAAGCGACGGCGCATACATGTCGATGACGAGCGTCTCCTGTCCGCGCGTCATCGCGAGGTAGACCTCGGCCAGCAGTTGCGCATCGAGCAGCGCGCCGTGCAGCGTCCGATGCGCATTCGACACGCCGAAGCGCTCGCACAGCGCATCGAGGTTGTTGCGCTTGCCGGGGAAACTCTCGCGCGCGAGGGCCAGCGTATCGACGAGGCTCGCGTAGATCGACGTCGTGCGCGGCAGTCCGCAGAGGTCGAATTCGGCGTCGAAGAAGGCGACGTCGAACGGCGCGTTGTGAATGATCCATTCGGCGTCGCGCGCGAAGTCGATGAATTCGCCGGCAATGTCGCCGAAGCGCGGCTGGCCGCGCAGGTCGTCGCGCGTCATGCCGTGCACTTCGGTCGCCGCCACGTCGATGTCGCGCTCGGGATCGATCCGGTAGTGCAGGTGCCGCCCGGTCAGCCTGCGATTGACGACCTCGACGGCGGCGATCTCGATGATCCGATGACCCTGCTTCGGATCGAGGCCGGTGGTTTCGGTGTCGAGGAGGAGTTGGCGCATGGGCGGCGGCGCCTGTGAAAGGCGCGGTGAGGGGCTCTTCCTATTTCCGGTACTTCTGTATCGTCGACTGTATCTCCGCGATCGCCCGCTCGATCTCGTCGTCGGTCAGATCGCGCTTCTCGCCGCTGCGCTCGGCCAGCGTGACCGTCGCATCGACCTGCGTCTCGAATTGCCCGAGTGCGAGATTGTCCGTCGTCGTCGGCTCGTCGGCCAGCGTTTCGGGGCCCCAGCGCACGATGATCGCCGACAGGTTGTCGCCTTCGGGCCCGCCGCGCTTCTCGGCGTCGCGCATCATCTGCGGTGCGGTCGTCAGGATCGGCGTCGACGTCAGCGTCGTCGCCATTTCGCGGTGCGGATACACGCTCCACAGCCCGTCGGTGCACAGGATCAGCAAATCGCCGTTCAGCACCGGCGTGCGCCGCGACAGGTCGATCACCGGGTCCGCCATGCCGCCGAGGCAGCTGAAGATCTTGTTGCGATCGGGGTGCATGACGACCTCTTCGGGCGTGATCAGGCCCTGGTCGACGAGATACTGCACCTTCGAGTGATCCTTCGTCGTGCCGATCACCTTCCCCTGGCGCATCAGGTAGAAGCGCGAATCGCCGACGTGCGACCAGTACGCGTGC
>JAICLP010000269.1 GCA_025925475.1 Burkholderiales bacterium
CAGTATCGCGGCGAAGGCGCGAACTGGCAGACGACCGATTTCGTCGACAAGGCCGGACACCATTGCGGCTATCACGGCACCGCATCTCCCGATCGCAGCTTGCCCGGACGCCAGCAACTCGGCTCGCGCGTCGTCGATCTCACCAATCCGACGAATCCGCATCCGACCGCGTTCCTGACGACCACGTCGATGCTCGATCCGTGGGAGTCGCTCAAGGTCAACGAGCGGCGCCAGCTTCTCGCCGCCGATGAAGGCAGGAATGGCGCGGGTGGACCCGCCGTCGACATCTACGACATCTCGGCCGATTGCCGCAATCCGCAATTGCTCGCGAGCGCGCCCGTCGGCACCGGCGCCGATGGCAGCGGCGTCGTGACGCCGATCGTCGGCCACGAAGGCGCATGGGCGCCGGACGGTCTCACCTACTATGGCGGCGGCCGCACCGTTCCGAACAACTACTACGCGGTCGACGTCGCCGATCCGACGCATCCGAAGCTGATGGCGAGCTGGAACGTTCCGCGCGTCGCACAGGGTGCGCGCACGCACGGGCTGTCCGTCAGCGACGACGGCACGCGCGGCTACTTCGTGTCGATCGGCTCGGTCACGCCGGCCGGCATCGCCGATCCGAACGTGCAGGCCAACAACGGGCTCGTGATCTACGATTTGAGCGACTTCCAGTCCCGCCGCGCGAATCCGCAGCCGAAGGTGATCGGCGAGGTGTACTGGAAGGATGGTTCCGTCGCCCAGCACACGATTCCGGTGAAAATCGGCGGCAAGCCCTACGTGATCTTCGTCGATGAAGGCGGATCAGGCGGCACGACGAGCGCGTCGCAACTGCAGGCCGCCTGCAACGCGGGGATGATTCCGTTCCCGCTTGCGCGCATCATCGACATCAGCGACGAGCGGCATCCGGCCGTCGTGTCGAAGGTCGCGCTCGAGGTGCACGATCCGGCCAACTGCTCGAAGACCGTTCCCGATCTCACGGGCCTGTCGATCTTCACCTACGGCAGCCACTACTGCAGCGTCGACGACAAGAAGCATGCGACGACGCTTGCGTGCGGCTATTTCAACTCGGGCATTCGCGTGTTCGACATCCGCGATCCGCTGCGTCCGAAGGAAATCGCCTACTACAACCCGGCAGGCACGACGACGCCTTCGGCCGGATCGAACCATACGCTCGGCAACAACTGGGTGTCCGGCGGTCCCGACTGGTGCTCCGCGCAGGTGCACCTCGACAAGAAGGCCGGGACGCTGTGGACGACGTGCCAGGACAACGGCGTGCTCATGCTGAAGTTCACGAACGGCGCGTGGCCACTTCCGGGAAGCAACACGCCGGGCGGCGAGCAGAACTAGACACAACGACGCCCACGCTCGCTTCGCTCGCTGCCCCTCAAAGGGGCGGGTCATTGGCGAGGGGCGGCCCTGCGCCACGGACCTCGGCATTCATCGTGCAATGCAAGGGCCTCCGGTTCACGCGGTCGAGGTCCTTGTCATTTTGGCTTGTCGAAGGGCTCGGCAGCGCCGGCGACAGTCGCTATCATGACGCGCAGCGAGAAGCGGAAGACAGGTGCCAATGCAGCCACGTGACTCCGGCACGATGAACGCGCGACGCGCATGGCATCGGTGCGCAACTGCGTCCTTCGCGGCGCTCGGGTTCGTCGCGCTCGCGGGGCACGCGCAGGAGCTGCGCATCGCAAGCGCCGATTGCTCGCAGCCGGTGCATCTGATCGCAAAGGACGTGCCGTTGTCGACGGTGCTGAAGGATCTGTCGCTGTCGCTGCATTTCGTCGTCGTCTATCACTCGCAAACCGATCCGGTCGTCACCACCGACACGCGCTCGCCCGCGACCGACCTCGTGCGCGCGCTTGCGCGCAACATGAACTTCAGTCTCGAGGAAGCGGCCGATGCGCATTGCGCGGAAGGCCGCCGCATTGCGCGACTGTCGGTGCTTCCCGATCCGGCCGGCGGCAATCGCGCCGTCGTTGCATCGGCGCGGCCCGCGTGGCAAACGCCCGAGATGGAACGCATTGCGCGTCTCGGGATGCATGACTACCTGACGAGTCACGGCATGGCCGATCAGCCGATGGAGGAACTCGCCGTGCATTAGCGCCTCGCTTCGCTACCGCCGCATACCGTGCTCCCCGGCGACATCACCAAAATCGCGCCGGACACCGACTCTCCGATCGTCGACCAGGATCGGACCACCGAAAGACGGCCGCGCGCATCCTTCATCCGATGCCCGGCACGTCGGGTCGCGGACATGCAGATCTCCACTCGTCCCGTTCGTTTACCAGGCTTCGCGATGTCGCAGCCCTCGACGTTGATCATCGCCGACGACCATCCGTTGTTTCGCGCCGCGCTTCATCAAGCCGTCGCGCGATGGCTGCCGGACGCGAAGATCGTCGAGGCGGGCTCGGTCGCGGCGCTCGAGCAGGCCGCGAACGAGCATCCCGATGCCGACCTGATCCTGCTCGACCTGCGAATGCCGGGGGTGCAGGGATTGTCCGAGCTGATGGAGTTGCGCATACGCCATCCCGGCATCCCGGTGGCGCTGATCTCCGCGGTCGAGAGCGCGACGATCGCGCGGAAAGCCATTGCGTGCGGCGCATCGGGGTTCATTCCGAAGTCCGCGAGCATCGAGGAGATCGGCTCGATGCTGCGCGCGCTCCTCGCCGGCGAAATCGTCGCGCCGCGCAGCTTCGCGGAGGCATCGGCGGACGACGCCGAGCGCAAGTTCGCGCGCGCCGTCGCCGCGCTGACGCCGCAGCAGTACCGCGTACTGATGCTGCTCGCACGCGGCTATTCGAATCGTGCGATCGCGAAGGACATCGACGTCGTCGTGGCGACGGTCAAGGCGCACGTCACGGTGATCCTGCGCAAGCTCGGGCTCGAGCGGCGCACGCAGGCCGCGCTCCACGCGCAGCGCCTGCTTGCTGCCGATTCGCTGCCGCCGGACATGGACGAGCGCGCCGATAACGACGGCGAGGATTGATAGACGGCTACGCCAGCGGATCGAGCGACGCCTCCGCGTCGCCCAGCGCGAGCATCCGGTTCATCATCGCGCGAAGCGCCGCGGGCTTGAGCGGCTTGTGCAGGATCTGAAAGCCGTGCGCGAGCGCATCGCGCTTCGACTGCTGCGTCTGATCGGCGGTCATGATGATGCACGGCACGGGATCGCCAAGCTTCGCCGCCAGCTGCTGCGCAACCTCGACGCCGGTGACGTCACCGTCGAGGTGATAGTCGACGAGCAGAAGGTCCGGAGCGGCGCCAAAATGGATCGCCTCGAGCGCCGTTTCGCGCGTGCGTGCCGTGATCACCTCGCAGCCCCAGCGCGACAGCAGCGCGCGAATGCCGGAGAGCACCGCACTCTCGTTCTCGACGCACATGACGATCGCACCGAACACGCGATCGTGGTCGTTCGAGCGCACGCTCGCGGTCGCTCCCGTGCGCGCACGCTCGCCGATCGGCACCGCGATCGCGAATACGCTGCCGTGGCCCGGCCATGAGCGAAGCGTGAGCTCGCAGCCGAGAAGCGTCGCCGTGCGCTCGGCGATCGCAAGTCCGAGGCCGAGCCCGCGATGGCCCTCGCCCTCGGGCGCTTCGATGCGGCGGAACTCCTCGAAGATCTCGCGCTGGCGCGACGCGGGAATGCCCGGTCCCGAATCCCACACCTCGATGCGAAGCGACGACGCGCAGCGCCGGCTGCCGATCAGCACCGTGCCGTAGCGCGTGTAGCGCACGGCGTTCGACAGGAAGTTCTGCAGGATGCGGCGCAGAAGCCGCGCATCGGTATGGACGATCGCGCTGCTCGCCGCATAGCGAAGCTGCAGTCCCTTCTCGCGCGCGAGCAGCCGGAATTCACCGACCAGCGGCTCGAGCAGCGCGCGGATCTCGAGATGCTCGAGGCGCACCTCCTCCGCGCCCGCGTCCAGCCGCGAAATGTCGAGCAGGCCCGCGAGCAGGGCTTCGGCGGTCGTCAGCGCGTTCTCGGCGCTGCGGATCAGCGTGACAGCCTGCCCCGGAAGCGACGTGCCGTCGAGCGACGTGACGAAAAGCCGCGCGGCGGTGATCGGCTGCGTCAGGTCGTGCGATGCGGCGGCGAGGAAGCGCGTCTTCGAGAAATTCGCGCGCTCGGCGTCCGATTTCGCCTCGGCGAGCGCGTTGTTCAGCGCCGTCAGCTCGCGCGTGCGCGCCGACACGCGCGCTTCGAGCAGCTCGTTCGCTTCCTCGAGCGCCCGTTGCGAGCGCTTGCGCAGCGTCACGTCGGAATAGGTCGACACGAAACCGCCGCCCGGCATCGGATTGCCGCGGATCTCGAGCACGGTGCCGTTCGGAAGCGCGCGCTCGTGCGTATACGCGCTGCCCGCGCGCATGAAATCGAGTCTGCGCTGGATCGCCGATTCGGTGTTCGACGCCGACAGGAGACCGCGCTCGACATTGAAGCGCATCAGGTCCTCGATCGGCCGGCCGACCACGACGAGCCCCGGCGGATAGGCGAAGAGATCGATGTAGCGGCGATTCCATGCGACGAGCCGCAACTCGGAATCGACGACGCTCACGCCCTGCGCGAGATGCTCGAGCGCGGCGCGCAGAAGCTCGCGATTGAAGTGGATCTCGTGCGACGTCTCGTCGAGCAGGCGCACTACTTCCTCGAGCTGCATGTCGCGTCCGCGCAGCATCGACGCCATCACGAGCCGCGCGGATGCGGCACCGAGCGCACC
>JAICLP010000164.1 GCA_025925475.1 Burkholderiales bacterium
ACAACCGGTGGATCTCGTCAATGAAGAGGACGTCGCGCGGCTCGAGGTTGGTGAGCAGCGCGGCAAGATCGCCGGGACGCTCGAGCACGGGACCCGAAGTCTGGCGAAGATTCACGCCGAGCTCGTGCGCGAGGATGTGCGACAGCGTCGTCTTGCCGAGGCCGGGTGGCCCGAACAGCAGCACGTGGTCGAGCGCGTCGGCGCGTCTTCGCGCTGCCTCGATGAAGATGCCGAGCTGCTCGCGGATCTTCTGCTGGCCGATGTACTCGTCGAGCCGGCGCGGCCGCAGCGCGCGCTCGAGCGCTTCTTCCTGCGTGCCTGCGCTCTTCGTCGCAACGATGCGCGTCAGTTCGTCGTGCTCGATCGCCATCGAAGGTTGGCTTGGGGCGGCGCGAGCCGCAGGCGCGCGCGTAGGTTGCGTTTCACGATTTCGCAAGCAGCTTGAGCGCCTGCTTGATGCCGTCCGCGACGGCAACGCCGTCGGGCAGTTGCTTGATCGCCGCGGAAGCTTCGCGCTCGCTGTAGCCGAGCGCGACGAGCGCGTGCATGATATCCGACGTCGGCGGCGGCGCCCGATTGACGCCGACCGTCTGCGTGACGTCGGCGCCGAGCTTGTCCTTGAGCTCGAGCATCAGGCGCTCGGCCGTTTTCTTGCCGATGCCGGGCACGCGCGTGAGCCGTCCCGTTTCCTGCAGCGTGATCGCCTGCGCCAGCTCGGCGACCGACAATCCCGACAGCACCGACAGCGCGATCTTCGCACCGATGCCGTTCACCTTCAGCAACTGGCGGAACGCGCGGCGCTCGCTCTCGCTGCCGAATCCGTAGAGCAGATGTGCGTCCTCGCGCACGACGAGGTGCGTGAAAAGCGTCACGCGCTCGCCGTTGCCCGGCAGGTTGTAGAACGTGCTCATCGGCACGTCCACCTCGTAGGCGACGCCTTGGACGTCGAGCAGAAGCTGCGGAGGATTCTTCTCGAGGAGGATGCCGGAAAGGCGGCCGATCATGGGCCGCCATTCTACAGCGCGAAAGTGGGGTCGGAGACGATTTTCCCCATGCAATCGGCGCAATGGCGAGCGCTCGCGAAATTCGTCTCCGACCCCGCTTTCGGTTACGTGACGAGCAATCGTCCGCTGCGCACGCGATAGCCCCGCCGCGCGAGCGTGCCGACGCCGGTCGATGCATGCGCGTGACAGATTGCCGCGGCGAGCGCATCCGCTGCGTCCGCGGTCGGAATGCCGGGGAGTGCGAGCAGCCGCCGCACCATCTCCTGCACCTGCGGCTTTCGCGCACGGCCGGCGCCGACGACCGCCTGCTTGACCTGCCCGGCCGTGTATTCGGTCACCGGCAACCCGGCGAGCACCGCCGCGGCGATCGCGGCGCCGCGCGCCTGCCCGAGGAGAAGCGTCGAATTCGGATTGATGTTGACGAACACCTTCTCGACCGCGACCTCGGTGGGGTGCTCCTCTGCGATCACGTGCGCGAGGTCGCGGACGATCACGCCGAGCCGGATCGGGAGGCTGTTGCCGGCCGCGCGGATGCAGCCGCTTTTCACGTAGACGAGCGCATTGCCTTCGGCTTCGAGGATGCCGAAGCCCGTGACGCGGAGTCCGGGATCGATGCCGAGGATGCGCCGGACGCCGATGGCACGCACCGGTCTCGGCTGCTACGCGTCCTCGATCGCAGCCGACGTATAGACGTCCTGCACGTCGTCGAGCGATTCGAGCGCGTCCAAGAGCTTCTGCATCCGCTGCGCGTCCTCGCCGCGCATGTCCACCTCGGTGATCGGCTTCATCACGACTTCGGCGAATTCGGGCTTGAGACCCGCCTTGCCCAGCGCGTCCTTGACCGCAATGAACTCGTTCGGCGCCGCGATCACTTCGATGCTGCCGTCCTCGTGCGTGATCACGTCGTCGGCGCCGGCATCGATCGCGGCTTCCATCAGCTTGTCTTCGTTGCTGCCCGGTGCGAAGACGATCTGCCCCACGTGCCGGAACAGGAATGCCACCGAGCCGTCGGTGCCGAGGTTGCCGCCGTGCTTCGAGAACGCATGACGGACGTCGGCGACCGTGCGCGTGCGGTTGTCGGTTAGGCAGTCGACGATCACCGCGGCGCCGTTGATGCCGTAGCCTTCGTAGCGGATTTCCTCGTAGCTCACGCCTTCGAGGCCGCCCGCGCCGCGCTTGATCGCGCGCTCGATCGTGTCCTTCGGCATGTTGTGGTCGGTCGCCTTGTCCATCGCGAGACGAAGCCGCGGATTGGCCGATGGATCACCGCCGCCGAGACGCGCCGCAACGGTGATTTCCTTGATGAGGCGCGTGAAGACCTTGCCGCGCTTCGCATCGGCGGCGGCCTTCTTGTGCTTGATGTTCGCCCATTTGCTGTGGCCGGCCATGCGCGAAATTATACGGCCTGCAGTACGCCCTGGCGCTCGAGAAACTGCGCGAGCGCCGCAAGCCGCACGTTCGCATCGCTGACCTCGAGCATGCTCTGCTTGATCGACAGCGGCAGCGGCAGAAGCTCGGCGAGGCGATAGCCGACCCACGTCGCGTCGTCGTAGCGCGTCTCGGCGGGAAAATTCTGCGGGCCGACGCGCGTTGCGATGAGCTCGAGCAGGCGCGCGAGCGGCGCGTATGCTTCGGCGAGCGCATGCGAAGGCTCGTCGTCGATCATCGCGACGTCGCCGACGAGCAGGCCGAGCGCGCCGGACGTGCGGCCCCGCACCTCGAAGCGCAATCCTCCGAACGTGGCGACGTGGAGAATGCCCATCTGCGGCATGTCGACGTTCGTGATGCGCGCGAGGGTACCGACGCTTGCGATCTGCGGCATCGTGCCGTCGCCGCGCGCGACTTCGTCGCCTTCGGTGATCAGGCAAACGCCGAACGGACGCTCGTCGCGCAGGCACGCCTTCGTCATCTCGATGTAGCGCTGCTCGAACACCTTGAGCGGCAGCACGCCGCCCGGAAAGAGGACGGTGCGAAGCGGAAAGAGCGGCAGCGATTCGAGCTTCGTCACGTCGACATCGGCTTCGCCGGCGCCACGTCGCCGGGCGCGAGCTCGCGATGACGCACGAGCACCTGGTAGCGCGGCGAGAACGCCTGCGCGAGTCGCTCGACGAGATACACGGAGCGATGCTGGCCGCCGGTGCAGCCGATCGCGACGGTCAGGTAATTGCGGTTGTCGCGCGCGTAATCGGGGAGCCAGCTCGCCACGAAGTGATAGATGTCGGTGTACATCCGCTCGACTTCGGGAATCGCCTCGAGGAACGCGACGACATCGGCGTCCTTGCCGGTCAGCGGCGAGAGCGCCGGTTCGTAATGCGGGTTCGGCAGGCAGCGCGCGTCGAAGACGAGGTCGGCATCGAGCGGCACGCCGTGCTTGAAGCCGAACGACTCGACCTGCAGCGTGATCTGCGACGCGTCGACGGAGACGAAATCCTTGATCCACCCGCGCAGGCTCGCGGCGGGCAACTCGGACGTGTCGAACGTGATGCCGAGCTGGCGCGCGTGCGCGAGGAGGTCGCGCTCGTATTCGATCGCCTCGGTCAGCGTGCGATCGCCGCTCGAGAACGGATGCCGCCGGCGCGTCTCGGAGAAGCGCTTGACGAGCGTTTCGACCGTCGCATCGAGGTAGAGCAGCCGCACCTGCCAGCCGCGTTGCGAAAGCGTGGCCATGGCTTCGGCGAGCCCCGGCAATCCCGGCCCGGTCTTGACGTCGAGCGCGACCGCGACGCGCTCCTGTCCCGCGCGCTCGAGATATGTTGCCGTCTGCTCGAGCAACGGGACGGGCAGGTTGTTGACCGCGTAATAGCCGGCATCCTCGAACGCGGCGAGCGCGACGTTCTTGCCCGAGCCGGAGACACCACCGATGAGCATGAGGTCCATGGGCGCGAGCGGTCTAATCCCCCTCGTCCATCAACTTCTGCTGCCTCTCGATGAACTCCTTCGTGCTGTCGATGCCGCGCTGGTTGAGCACGAAGTTGCGCACCGCCGCCTCGACCAGCACGGCGAGGTTGCGGCCGGCGGCGACGGGAATCGTCACCTTGCGGATCGGTACCGACAGCACTTCCTGGAACGTCGCGTTCACCTGCAGCCGGTCGAGATCGGAGAACGCCTCGTTGCCGTGATCCTCGAGATGCACGATGAGCCGCAAGAGCTTGTGCGGCCGCACGGCGGTTTCGCCGAAGATCGTGCGGATGTTCAGGATGCCGATGCCGCGCACTTCGAGGAAATCGCGCAGCACCGCCGGGCAGCGGCCCTCGATCGTATCGGGCGAAATGCGATAAAGCTCGACGATGTCGTCGGCGATGAGGCCGTTGCCGCGCGAGATCAGCTCGAGCGCGAGCTCGCTCTTGCCGATCGCCGAGGCGCCGGTGATCAGCACGCCGAGCTCCAGCACGTCGAGAAACACGCCGTGCAGCGTCGTCGATTCGGCGAGAACGCGCGACAGGTAAATGCGAAACACGTCGACGATGTGCGGCGACGGCTGCTGCGACGTGACGAGCGCGATCCGATGCTGGTTGCACATGTCGAGCAGATGCCGCGGCACCTGCTCGCCGTTGCCGACGACGATCGCGGCGAGCTCCGTCGTGAACATCCGGTTGATCGAGCGGTTGAGCTCGTCCTCGGGTAGCGCGCGCAGGTACGCGAGCTCGGCAGCGCCGAGGATCTGCACGCGAAACGGATGGATCAGGTTCATGTGCCCGATCTGCCCGATCGTGGGCCGCAGCGCGCTTTCGCCGACGAGCATCCGGTCGCCGCCGTCGCGTCCGGCGAGCCAGACGAGGCCGAGCTTCTCGCGGTTGTCCTCGAGGAAACGTTCGACGCTGACCTGGCGCATCGCTACGATTCCTTCAGCGCGGTTGCCAGTCGCGAAAGGCGGCGGCGAGCGCGGCCTCGTCCTTCGCCGCGCTCAATCGATCGCGAAACGCGCGCTCGGAGAACATTTGCGCAAGCTCGGACAGGAGCTGCAGATGCTGATCGGTCGCGTGCTCGGGCACGAGCAGTACGAAGATCTGGTCGACCGGCTTGCCGTCGGGAGCATCGAACGCGATCGGCACGCGCAGGCGCGCGAATGCGCCGATCGCCTCGGGCAGGCGTGCGATGCGCCCGTGCGGAATCGCGATGCCCTGGCCAAGTCCCGTCGAGCCCAGCTTCTCGCGCGCCGAAAGGCTGGCCGCGACGCTTGCGCGCGGCAGCTTCGCGCTGCGCTCGAACACCTCGCCCATCGCGCCGAACAGCGCTGCCTTCGACGCGACGTCGAGGTCGACGATGATGTTCGAGGCCGGCAGGAGTGCCGCGATCTGATTCACGAAACCGGGTGTGCGTCGAGCCGCTCCATGCAAACCCGCCGATTATACGTAGGCCGCGACGAGACTTCGCACGCCCGGCGCTCGCGAAGCTTCAGCGCGAGCCTTCGGTGCCGCTTCCAACCGCCTGGCGGTTGATCGCCTCGGCGTCGGTGCGATGGTCCCTGATCTGCTCCTTGTACTTCAGCACCTGGCGATCGAGCTTGTCGGCAAGGCCGTCGATTGCCGCGTACATGTCGGCGTCGATGCATTGGACGTGCAGATCCTTGCCGCGCACGTGCGCGGTTGCCTCCACCTTGTGCTGCAGCTTGTCCACGGTGAGCACGACACTGACATCGATGACATGGTCGAAATGCCGGTTGATGCGGTTGAGCTTCGCGTTGACGTAGTCGCGGATCGCCGGCGTGATGTCGAGATGATGTCCCGTGATGTGCAGATTCATCGTGCTCTCCTTCCTTGCTGCAATGATGGCAGGTTGGGCCGGGGACGCGCACAGGAGCTTCGCGGCGCGACGCAACCGGACAAGTCGTTCGCGCTCGCGAGCGACGACAGGCAACGGACTGTGGGTGCGTGAAACCGGGAAAAGGAAAACGGGTCGGCGACGACTTGTCGTTCCGTCGTCCGCGAACCGCGCGGCAATGTGGGAAAAAGGGGCCAGGGTCGAATTTGGCGAACAAATGAGGGGAAAAAGGGGCTAGCGAAATTCGACCGTGGCCCCTTTTTCCCTGGCCCCTTTTTCCAACCCCAAATTCGACCCTGGCCCTTTTTTCCAAATTCGACCCTGGCCCCTTTTTCCCCGGCTAGAGCGCCTTCCGCATGTTCACCGGCGGGATCTGCAGCGCCTCGCGGTATTTCGCGATCGTGCGCCGCGCGACGAGAATGCCCTGCTCGCCAAGCATGTCGGCGATCTTGCTGTCGGTGAGCGGCGTTTTCGCGTCCTCGGCGGCGATCAACTGCTTGATCAGCGCGCGAATCGCCGTTGCCGAGGCGGCGCCGCCGGTGTCGGTTGCGACGTGGCTGCCGAAGAAATACTTGAGCTCGAACGTGCCGCGCGGCGTCAGCATGTATTTCTGCGTCGTCACGCGCGAGATCGTCGACTCGTGCAGCGACAGCATGTCGGCGATCTCGCGGAGCACCATCGGCCGCATCGCGACTTCGCCGTGCTCGAAGAAGCGGCGTTGGCGCTCGACGATCGCCTTGGCGACGCGCAGGATCGTGTCGAAGCGCTGCTGCACGTTGCGGATCAGCCATTTGGCTTCCTGCAACTGGGCGGCAAGCTGCTGGTTCGAGCTCTCGCGATTGCGGGTGAGGATGTCGGCATAGATGCGGTTCAACCGCAGCTTCGGCATCGCCGCTTCGTTCAGCGAAGCGACCCACTGATTCCTGACCTTACGTACGACCACATCGGGAATGACGTAGTTCGCCTCGGCCTTGGCGAACGCGGCGCCCGGACGCGGATTGAGGCTGCGAATGAGGTCGCGCACGCCGCGCACGCCGGCGTCGTCGGTATGGAGCAGTCGCTTGAGCTTCGTGAAATCGCGATTGGCGAGGAGCGCCAGGTTGCCGTCGACGACCTTCAATGCATCGGTGAGGAACGGCGTGGCCGCCGGCAATGCGCGCAGCTGCAACGCGAGGCACTCGGCGCAATCGCGAGCGCCGACACCCGACGGCTCGAAGCTTTGCACGTACTTGAGCGCGATCTTCAGCTCGTCGCCGTCGATCTCGAGCTCGGCGGGAAAGAGCTCGGCGATCTCCTCGAGCGGTGTCGCGAGATAGCCGTCGTCGTCGAGCGCATCGATCAGCGCGGTGACGATATGGCGGTCTCGAAGCGGCAGGTTGAGGAGCGCAAGCTGGCCGTTCAGATGATCGCGCAGCGTGGACGTCGCGATCTGCTGCGGCAGGAAATCGTCGTCGTCGTTCGCGTTGCCGCC